>JASHRR010000101.1 GCA_030037185.1 Xanthobacteraceae bacterium
GCCTATGGGATGGCTGCCGCGAACCTGTTGGAGGCGGAAATTGTGACCGCCGACGGCGAGGTCAGAACCGTCAACGCCTGCTCGAATCCCGACCTCTTCTGGGCGCTCAAAGGCGGCGGCGGCGGGTTCGGCGTCGTCACCCGCGTGACCTTGCGCACGCACCCGCTGCCCGAATTCTTCGGCGGCGTGTTCGGGACAATCAAGGCGGCCTCCGACGACGCCTATCGCCGCCTCATCGCCAAGATTGTCGAATTCTACGCGCAAGCGCTTTTCAATCCGCATTGGGGCGAACAGATCCTGATCGGGGGCGGCTACGTCAAGATTTCGATGGAATTCCAGGGGCTCGATCGGCAACAGGCGGAGGTAGTCTGGAAACCGTTCTTCGATTGGGTTGCGAGTTCGCCACAAGATTTCGCCATCGTATCGGCGCCGATAATCTTGGCCGGACCGGCGCGACTCCGTTGGGACGCTTCGGCGTTGAAGCGCATTCCCGGCGTTGTGATCGCCGATGATCGCCCCGGCGCCCCGGCGGACAACATTTTCTGGGCCGACAACCTCAACGAGGCGGGCGCGGTCTGGTACGCCTACCAATCCGCCTGGCTGCCGGCTTCGCTGCTTGAAGCCGACCGGCGCCAAAGCCTAGCGGACGCTTTGTTTGCGGCGGCGAAGCATCTGGGCGTGGCACTGCATTGCAACAAGGGGCTTGCAGGCGCGCCGGCGGACGCCATCGCCGCAGCGAAGGATACGGCGATGAATCCAGCGGTCACAGACTCTTTTGCGCTGGCGATCACCGCCGCCGTCGGAGAGCCTGCCTATCCTGGCATTCCCGGCCATGAGCCGGACGAGGCGGCGGCGCGAAAGCAGGCGGCCGACGTCGAAGCGTCGATGGACGAACTCCGCAAGCTCCTGCCGCGCGTCTCTTCCTACGTGTGGGAGACGGATTTCTTCCAGCCCAATTGGCAGGAGGCCTTCTGGGGCGAAAACTACGCACGGCTTCTCGCGGTCAAGGACAGGTACGATCCCGATGGCCTCTTCTTCCTTCATCACGGCGTCGGCAGCGAAAAGTGGAGCGCCGACGGATTCGTCAGGATGAGCTAGAGCGCCCGTCGCGCCCGGTGAGAGGCGCCGAAGTAATATCCGAAGGGCGGCCGCGGAATGAATTTATGGATATCAATGAAATGAAGACCACAGCAACGCGACTGCGGGAGCGAGCAGAGGAATTCGGCGCGAAGGCGCGAATTTTTCCTACCAACATCCAATATCCAATATAGACGCCGCACTCCTGGAGTCAGGCCGCGTCGATGATTGAACAGCCGCCGACGAACGGGCTGTGAAATAGCCGACGTCCTAAACCCCCCCCTTTTCGGGGAGAGGGTCACGCCCGCACCTCGCCAAGCTTTTCAGAAAACGTCGCCGCGTAGATCCTTCAGGCGCTAAGGCACCTCAGCATGTCCATTCAGGCCTTGCGTGTGCTTGCGTGCGCACACGTCACTCACGATTTGCGTATCTTGCCTGCAATTGGCGGGGTCAAACGACTTTGCAACTTGGCGGGCGCACGCGAGGAAGCGCTCCACCACGGGGCTCAGCGTCCGGTTTTTCAACGTAGCGATCACGACCGGTGGAGAATGGCCCGCTTCAGAATGGTGCGAGCCCACCGGTCCATGAGTCAGCCCGCGCGGGCGGTGCGGAGAGCCCATTCTCCGTTATTCCTGCTCTCTCTTTCCCTGGCATCATCTCACTTCGATGGTAGAATGCTCTGGGTCGATGGTCGCTTCCCCTGGGTCGCGCGGCAGCGTACCAACATAGCGTGCCCTCATGACCGGGCGCTCTCAAGGTCCAGGTTGGCCATGCGCCCCGATGGTTCTGCAGCACAGCCGAAGCTGACGGAAAGCAGGAAGATTCAGGCCCGCTCGCGGCGGAGAGTTGCTCTCCTTTCTCTGACAATGTCTGTGGTGAAAATCTCGCCTCGGTCGGCTTCATATCCAAGAGCATAATCGGCTGCGACGATGCCCCGTCTGCTCCGCTCTCGGCCGCGATGCCGCCAGCCTGAGCTGAGGCAGCCCGAGCGATGCTGGCGGCAGCCTGATCGGTGCTGCGCGTCGCCTGCTCTCGACCGGCGACGAATAGGTCAGCATCGAGCGAGCGCTGACCGGGGTAGATGTCAGCTGACGCGGCCACGGCCGTGGCGTCGGGAGCTTTCTGCGCAGTTAGTGCCCGCTGTGGTGCCAACCAGACAAGCCGTCGATGCAAGTCTGCGGTCATCTGCGTCGCCATGTTGCCGTAGGACCGCCAAGCCAAGATGGCAGATAGAAAGAGGCAAAGCGTTACTGAGAAATCGACCAGAGTTCGAAAAGCTCGTCTGGTGAGTGGTGACTGGTGCTTCTTCAGGTCGGCCGCTCGAACAAACTTGTCTGATGGCTCAACCGGCAACAAGCCCGCATTCTTGGCGCGAGCAGAGCTCCTCATCGTAGTCATCTTAAAACGTCCCCTTATGGGGGTTCTCGAAATAGCTGGATGCTACAGGGTGCTTGTAACGGCACGACGACGGCCGGGTGTCCTCTCTTCGCACTTCGGGAACGTTCGCTTTCAGTTGCACTCGATGTGACTTTGCCGCGCAAGCAGTGAGCCGCAGCGCCTGCACAGCCCAGCAGCAGCTTTCGCCCCCGGCAGGCTGCTACCCAGGCGGTTGGCTCGGAATAACGCACACGCGACCGCGGCAAGCAGCCTCACTTAGCGAGCTAACGCCGCGCGCAGCGGCGGCATTCCGGTGACGGCAAACCCGACGGCATAGAAGTTGCTTCTGCAGTAACGCTGATCTCCTTGGGCGTCTCCAAACGCCCTCTCCCCAGGGCGTTTCTGCTAGCAGACTTGAGGCCACCGTAATTGGCGGCCCTCTTCGGCTTTGGTTGCGCAAAGATAAAATCGGCGATCGGAATGGCGATCGGTGGCTCCCAACGGGCGAGATCGGCACGAAAAGCCGTTGCTCGTCATAGTGACGGTCGAGCGCGCCAATCCGCTACTCGCCCAGACGATCAGGAAGATGACGCAGATTGCAGGCGATTGTCCCTCACCTCGGCGGGAGTGTAGCCGGACCAGTTGGACACTAAAGAAACCTGAAGCGTGCCCCGGTGCTATGCGGCTTATGACATCCGGCTTCCGGCAGCAGGCGGGTCTCGACCTCGAAGCCGACCTTGGCGATCCGGGCGGCAGGAACCTAGCCTTGATTTCGGTGAAACGACGATCGAAGTGGTTGGTACCGTGATCCTGGTGCTCGGTGCCGTTTTTCAACATGTGGCAGATTGCGGTGAGCATCGCAGCAGCCACAACGCAGATCGCTTTCTTCGCGCCGTCTCTGCCGCGCAAAGCCTTCACAGCGCTACGGAACGAGCTCCTCACTCTCTTGACGGGCTTGCCGTTCCATTCGACCATAGCGTTTACAGCGATGCCTTTGTCGCGCCAGCGCAGCAAATGAGCAAGGAGGCGGAGGGAGCCTCACCGGCGGCTGCCGCTTCTTGGTCGCGCCGCGCCCAACGGCGCAGCCCCCTGGCAGCGCATGCGTAAAGGCTCGCCCTGGCTCAAGAGGTTACTGGTGCAGTGCGCCTTCGCGGCCGTTCGCGAGAAGGACAGCTACTACAAGGCGCAGTTCAACCGCCTCTGAAATTGCCTCGCTGCTCGCGGCGCACCTTGGCCATCCGGTGGAAATCGTCCCCCATTCCTGCGCCACGCCGCAGCGACTTGGCTGAGGCAGGCGGGGCCGACCTGGGAGGCGGCTGGGTTCTTGGGCATGACCGAGCGGTAGCTGATCGAGACGCACCGGCACCACCATCGCGATTTCCACGAGGAGGCTGCAACGGCACTTACCGGCAATCTACGGGCAGCGAAACGCCGTCGCGCCATACCGACATGCTGATGGCGACCGCAATCGACATGAAGCCGCCCGATGCCGCAACATAACGGCCCTCCAAAAAGACGCGAGGCGCATAGGCGTCATAGGCGTCATAGGCGTCATAGGCGTCATAGGCGTACCACCACCAGAAGACAGCTGGTGGGACATAGACGGGAATGCCCGACCAGAGCTCGAACCAAGGGCGGCCGAATTGCGGTTGGAAACCCGATCGCCAAGCCGTCCATTGCATCATTGCATCGCTCCCCGCACGCCAATGAGCACGATGGCAAGGACGATGGTGATCTGGCCCCACAGAATCTTTGTGGCAGACATCCGGTCATCTCGGGAGGAATGGAGTTATCCGAAGAGAACGATGCCGGTCCCGAATTCAATTGTGAAATTTCTGCGGTCGCATTGCCGCGCGCAGTGACGAAGAAATAGTGATCTCGCTGAGCCACCAGAGACCCAGATCAAGCTTGCGCCCGAAGCTCCACTCGACACCACCGCTCGGCATCATGATGCCGGATACATGTTGACCGAGGTACTGGTGAAGGGCCGACCGCCATGGCACCAGCTGGAAGCCCAAGTCCATCGTCGATGATGGCGAAGCGGACCTGATGCGAGCGCCACCCCCTGGCGAAAGGTTCCGGCGACGTACTCGCGGTCGCCAGACGGTGTGTGCGCTTGTCTCGTCCGCGACCTTCGCTGCCGCGGCATCAAGCTCACGCCGCCGCAGCGTATCGATAAGGTCGCGCGCGAACACCACGTGCTGCCCTTGCCGGCGTGCCAGTCCTTCGCTGGTGCTCGATAGCGTCTCGCACCTCCGCACCGCACCCGCCACCGGTTGGCACAGGCTCTCCGGCGAGCAGCTGCCGGTCGAGTCAGGTAGCGCCGTTCGTCATCACCTGCGCCTCGATTGGCAGGTCGATGGCGAAGGCCTGGCGGACGTCGTCCTTGGCGTCGGCGGTGTAGACCTTGCCGTGCAGGAACACACCGTGTCTGCCGGCACAGGCGCGGCCTCGATCGCGCCGGAAGCTACGGGGCCGCGGCGGCGGCGGTCAGGACGAGCGAGAGGACGGCGGGCGCTCATCGGCCGGCCGCCTTGGCCAGATCGCCGTACACTGTCTTGCCGGCCAGCACGGTGGCGCGGACATTCAAGTCCTTGATGCGCTCAGCGGGTACCGTGAGGATGTCGTCGGACAGCACAACAAAGTCGGCGTATTTGCCGGCCTCAATCGAGCCCTTGACGTTCTCCTCGAAGGTCGTGTAGGCGCCATTGATGGTCACGGTGCGGATCGCCTGCTCGCGGGTGATGCCCTGGTCTGGGCCGAGGCTTCCGCCCCACAGAGTCTGGCGAGTGACCTCACCGTAGATCTCGTAGAGTGGCACGGCGTGATAGGAGATCGGCCCGTCTGAACCGCCGGCGATCATCAGGCCGTGAGCGACCCAGTCCTTGTAGGCCTCGCTCTTGTTGGCTAGGACCGGGCCCCAGGCGCGCAGGATGAGCGCGCCCAGTTGGGCGTTGTGCATGTACTGCGAGTTGAGGATTAGCCCAAGCTTGCTCACCCGAGGATAGTGGTCAGGCAGCAGCAGGAAGTCGTGGTCGATCATCCAGCGTCGGCCATTCAGCGGCGTAGTCTTGTCGGCGTATTCGAAGGCCGTCAGCGCCTCGTCGATGGCCGCGTCGCCGACCACGTGCGGGCGCAGCCGATAGCCGGCCTTTGCCACGGTCGCGGCGAACTGGTTAAAACGCTCCTGCGGGACCTTGGCGAGGCCCTTGTAGTCGGGCCTGCCCGGATAGGGCTCACGTAGCAGCGCGGTCAGTTCGGCGCCGTCCAGACCGGTCTCGCCGATCTCGTCGGCGCGCAGCATCCCTTCCCCGACTTGGTGTCCGGGTGGGCCAAGAGCGGCCAGTTGGGCCTGCACTTTGTCGATCGGGTCTTCCGGATCGATGGTGAAGGCGAAGTCGACCCGCGTGGTCAGTTGGCCCTTCTCGTAGAGGTTCTTGTAGAGCGCAAGCTCCTCTGCCGAACCGGAGGGCTCGCCGATCGAGGTCAGGCCGTTGGCGTTGTCTAGCGCCATGGCCTTCAGCAAGCCCTCCACCGCCTGGGCTTTGGTCGGCCGGGGCAGCAGCTTGCTGACCGGGCGACTGGCGTTGTCGAACAGCACGCCGGTGGGCTCGCCGGTCTTGGCGTCCTTGCGGATCTCCCCACCTTCGGGATCGGGCGTGTCCTTGGTTATCCCGGCCAGCTTCAGGGCCAAGCTGTTGGCGACGGCGTAGTGCGGGCCGGGGATCACGACGGGATTGTTCGGCGAGACCTTGTCCAGATCGAAGCGGTCCGGGATGCGGTTCTCGGCCAGCTCGTACTCCCACCAACCTCGGGTGCCCTGGATCCACCCGCCCGGCTTGGACTGGGCGACCCGGGCGACCAGCGCCTTCTGAATCTCGGCGATCGAGTGGATATTAGTCAGGTCGACCGCGACCGATAGTATCTGGCCCTGAGTCAATTGGTGCACGTGAGTGTCGTTGAAACCGGGCAGGACGGTGGCCCCCCGCAGGTCGATCTTGCGCGTGGTCGGGCCGGCCATGGCCAGCACCGCCTTGTCGTCGCCGACGGCCACGAAGCGGCCTTCCTTCACCGCGAAGGCGTGAGCGATTGAGAAGGCCTTGTCGATGGTGACGACCCTGGCGTCGAATACCACCAGGTCGGGCGCGCCAGCCGGCGTCTGGGCGTGGGCGACGGCCGCCGAGGCCAGGGCGGCGACGGCGACGGCCCGCAGGCCGACCCCACAGGCCCTAGTGGCTCGCGTCATTGAAACTAACGTCATTTCTGAATCCCTGTGGTGGCAAGGTGCTGGAGGTGATTCGTGGCGAGGAAAAAGACTTCCGTCAAGAAATACGTTGTCCGACTAAGCGCGGAGAAACGCGGACAGCTTGAGGATATGATCGGCAAGGGCAAGCGTCCGGCACAGCTGTTGACGAACGCCCTCATCCTGTTGAAGGCCGACGTGTCTGGGCAGTGACCAGATCCTCCTATGTATACTCGCGCACCGCGACTGACCATTTCGGGTCTCGAACATCCGTCACAGGGCGAAGGCCACTTTAGCATCGATGCCTCATCGGGCCCCTGTGCTGACACGGACACGGTGCGAACATAAAAAGGCAAAGCAGCGCTCCTGTTCGGACGCTCGGGACTCCGGTGTGCCCCTCGGTCGTCTCATAGCGACGCGTTGTAAAAGGTCGTGGACGATGTTCTGCAGGTCATTGCAGGGAAAGGATGAGCTGGTCAATCCTGGTGACCAGCATTGCATCACCCTCACGCCACAGGAACTGGAGCAGTCTCGCAGCTCCTGCCGCAATATTTTCAAATGTTGGACTATCCGCCGAAGCGGTAGTGAAGTCCCACAGTCGAAATGAAGCCGTTTCGCTGGATGTCGACCGGAACGCCGGGAACGTTGTAGCGGTCGCTCCCTAGATCAAAGTACATGACCTCGCTCTTCACTGATACGTTCTGCGTCAGGCCGAACTCGGTGCCCCAGCCAACCGTCCAGCCGGCGCGGGTCTTGGAATCGCCATCCGACGGGCATCCATACAAAACTACAGCCGCGACGGTGGGCCGCGAACCGGTGTCACATACAGACTGAGCCCGATCCTGCGCAACCACCGCTCCGGCCTTCACGTACGCCAGGAGCCGATCCCAATAAGCGTATCCGACACGCGCTGTGGCCGTGGACAGCCAATCGATATTCATTTCGCAGTTATAGAAGAAGCCGCTCGGGCAGGGCTGAACGCCGCGAGCATTGGTCGCGCCAATGTCACCTTCGACACCCAACACCCATTTCCCAATTTGATAGTTATACCCGATTTCGCCGCCGCCGAGCAAACCGGCAAAATGCGGGGCGACGCTGCTGCCGTCAGCAAAAGTCCAATTCGTGTTTCCCCAATCCGCTCCGAGATATGCACCGATGTAGAAGCCCATCCAATTGTAGGCCGCCTGTGCTGGCGGAGCTTTGTAAACCGGTGCCTTGGCGATCACGGGCGTTCGTCCGCCGGCCGTGGGGTCGGGGGCAAATTGGTAGCGAACGCCGCCACTCACGCTCCAGCCCTCGATGCTGTCTCCTGTCCGATAGTCGCCCCGCAAATAACCGACCCAGCCCGTGTCCACGGCTCGCGTTGCGACGCCTACACCAAATTGGCCATATGTCCCGAGGCCGGTCGTTGAGACCTGCGAATGGAGAGTCGGAAGGGGCACACCTATCGACGAGAAATTGGTCGTCAAACTCCCAACGGCCTCGCCCCGGAAGTCGTGGAAAAGGCTCGCCGAGGCGAACGGCTGCCACACCACATTGCCGAACGTAAGACTTGTGCCGACCCGCATACTCAGACGACCAAGGGCGCTTTCGATGTCGTTTACCGTCAGGAGCCATGGAGGGATCGGGATCCCACTGGGCCCTGTTCCACTAGGCCCGAGGACCATCGTCCCCGGAACATTCAGTTGGTCAACATTGGTTCTTGACCATACGATGCCCGCCGATGGCTCGACGAACCACCCATTGGCGAGAGTTTGATTGTAAGCGACATTTCCGGTTACACTGACGCCCCGTGCGTTGAAATGCTGACCGAATAGACCGTGGTTGTCGTCAGAGACCTCGTTTTCGAAAAAATCCCCGCGAACTTGCCCGTCAACGAGAAAGCCTCCGTAACTTGCGGCAAAGTAAGCGCCAACGAACGGAATCTGCAGGCTGTCATCGAAGGTCGGTGGGCCTGGATTGAGGCCGGACGGAGTGCCGTCTTGAGTGTTCACGCCCAGGTAGCCCACCGTCGAACCTAAGTGCAGATTCCAGCCGTTCAGGTTCAGCCTGGCAAAGTCGCTGCCAATCTGAACACCGCTGAAATCTTCCCGCGTGCGCGCATTGCAAGTAATGCCGCCGGAGACAGGGCCACCAAAGCTTATGTTTCCGGTTGTCGAGGTCGTGCTGGTACTAAGGTGACCGCCAACGCCGCGGGCCCACACGCCGCCACCCTCCTGGTCGGGCTGAGGATCGGCCGGGCTCCCGATGAACGCACTCGACTGCGTCAGGAACGCGGTGTTCGTGGTATTGATCGAGGTCACAAGCGCGTTCACGGACGCCGACACGCCCGCAACCGCCATCGCCACTGTTGAGTTCAGGCCGGTTGGCGCGCTGAGCGCTTGTTCCCCAACGCACTGAGACTGTGCAGACGAGCTCCAAAGCAGCATCAGCGTAAGCGCGCCGGCCCCCAGGATTGGGCTTACGCCGCGCGCTGATGCTTTCGACTCAAGGCCGAGGACACACTCCGACCCTGCGCTGAACATCGCCCCTCCCGAAAAATCAACACACCAATATTAATCACGGTCGCGTCGCGTTAACAATGCAACTCAGAGTGCGTGCCGCGCTAAGCAATCCGAACAACACACCCACAATGCCGCATCACATTAATAACGCAATCTCGCCGCGTCAATCCGCAATGGACGGTATGCGTCGTCAACGTGTATGATCCCGCTCTACTCAAAAGGAAATCGGTTCATCCCAAGCCCCGCGATCTCAGAGAGGTGTATCGCTTTTGCAGCAGATCTGCAAATTTTTGCGTGATCGGAGGGCGCGTTGGATCAATCACAAATCCTAACATGCCTGAACATATAGTGCCTGTTGGTGCGTTCGATTGACAGGAGAGCGGGAAGACCGCTACCATCAACTAGGTTTAAAGTCATCCGGGGGATTTGACAGAGCCCGTCGGTTAGGGCCGGAGCGCCCAATCGGATCGAAGCTCCGAGTGGCGAGCAACGATGCGTTCGGCTTTCTTGGTGTCGCCTCAAGACTTCAACAAGGTCGCCCGTTGCTCGGTTGTTAGAGCTTCGATCGTTTGCTCATGAACTCCTTGTCGGGGAGATTGCTCCAGAGCGTAAGATCATGAAAACTCTTTACCATCTGCTCGGCGCCTGTCCGGATGATGATGCCTTGGCGCTAAGAGCTGCATTTCGCATAGCTGCCAAGGCGAATCACCCCGATCTCAATGCCGGAGATCCCGATGCTGCAATACGCTTTAGACAGATTGCGGAAGCCTATGAAATCCTTCGCGATGCCGAGCAGCGCGCAACTTATGACCGGTTGCTGCAGTTCGAACATGAGCGGTTTCAGTGGACTTTAAAGAGCATCGTCTACGACCTGGTGCGCAGCATCGTCTTCGATGTGGTCATTGCTGTCGGCCTCGCGATCATCTTGGCCGGCGGCTACATTACGTACGCTCACTTTTCACGAACACCCGCCGAGGCGGTGGCCGGCACTGCGGCGAGGATTGCCGCTGGCCAACCGGCGGCGCCAATCAGCGCGAACAAGCCAGACGGGCTGGGCGGTAGGCGCGACTATGCGGCGGGTCGTGCTCCGGAGCCCACAGCCGGGGGCCCCGTTCCCAAGGCGGCTGCGTTGAATAGCGACGTCGCAAGGGTCGCCAACGCCTTCGCAGTCACCGCGGAGCAGGCCGATTCGAAGAGCGTGGCGGAGCGTTCCCACCAGAGCGCCGAAACTGAAACGCTCGATCAGGATCGCGCGCAATCGGTCAAAGCCATGTCTTCGTCCGGGGAAAGCGATAGCGTTGGAAAATCGTCCCCGTCTGAGTTTGCGGCACCCGACGATAAACGCGATATGAAGCGGCGCGATACTCGTGATATAAGCCCGAACGATGTTAAGCTATCTGATACGAAGCTGCCTGAAACGAAGATGCTGCGAAGAGCGAGGATGGCAACGAAACTGCAGGCCACAAGCCGCACCAATTTCGAACAGGCCTCGCTAGAAAACAGAAATACCTGCTCGGGCTCTCAACCATGTTCTCGCGACGTACCTCCTCTTTTTGGAGTAGGATTTTAGGGCTTGCTTTGAAGCATTCTTCGTAGGTCGATCTGGGCTGTCTTGTCGCGAGTCGGTCGAATTCGCCGGACTTTATTGAATCTCCTGGGACAAGCCGCTTGTGCAAAGAGACGACCCCAGTCTCGAGAGCGCCTCAGCCCCGCGACGACATCACTGCCGCTATAGCAGGCGCAGGCCGGCGTTCGATTGCGCGGGCGACGGAAGGCTTGCAGCTCGATGATGTCGGCAGCCGCGCTGGCGCTCCATCTAGTAATCAGATGTTATCGTTAGTTATTCCCCGGACGGGCGCCCGATTTAGCTATATTGCGGGGCATCTCGCGCCCAACGGGGGTAGGACGCAGCCACTCATCCGGACGACGTGAACACGCCGCAGCGATCTGACCTAACGTGCTTTCGAGCATCGTATGCTCCGATCGGTTCCCTCGTCCGATTGGCCGCGCCATTACCCCTTCAACCCCCATCGGCTGCTTTTCACAAGGTCCTCGGATACGACGTCACTTGGACCAGGTACCGGCCAGCCTCGCGGTTCGTCCACGTGACAGTGTAGTTGACGGCCAGCTTGCCTGCGCGAGTTGGGCGAGCTGGACAGGATGCGTAGGTAGATGTTGAATACCACGATCCCGCGTTTGTTGCCGATCCTCGTGAGCGCGTTGGTGGCCGCGGTCGATCCTCACGCGGGCAGGGATTTCACCGCTATGTTCGCGGTCTTGGCCTCGTCGTCCGGGCTTCGCCAACTGATATGAGACGTATCTTCGGCTCCTTCGGCGCGTTTTGTGAGATGCCATGTTCTATACTACCACTGTCTGAACTGTAGGAGGAGCCAGTGAGGCTGCTACCGAGGGCTGCGACGAGCCAATCCCGCAAGTGTTTTGGCTCGCCAACGATCACAAATGGAGCCCAAAAGCTCGGCTGAGCCCATTCTGGTTTCGAAGGATTCATCGACGGCCGCGATCTGGTAGGACAACTCGGAAAGGGGACGCGCCCAAAAGTCGCGAACGGCCGATGGTCGAAAGAGAGCCGCAGGACTCGGCGAAGAGGGCGACGACACTGCCCTGGACGATATCACACTGGCTCAGTTTTCAAGGAGAAAGTCGCCCACAAGGGGGCGGGCAACGCATGGCCATTGGGCTGGGGATCACGGCCAGGGCGCTAAAAGGGATGGGTCGTCGGCAAAAACTTGCGCGAGATGCAGTGACACCCCGTGTTCCTGTCTGCTCCGCCGTCCTCCACCGTGGGGTCCCATATGCCGCCACGGAGAGGGATAGATATTAATGCGCCGGTACGCGAGTGCGCATGAAAATGCATCAAGCGGCGCCGGGGCCGAACTATCGCCGCGCCGGCGAGGCGCCGAGTAGCAAGAGCGCTGCAGCCGCGGTCAGGTGCCCGAGTCCGTCGCCTTCCTACCCACCGAAGCACGGATCTGCTCATCCAATGCGGCAAGCAACGCGTGGCGCCTGCGCTGAGCGGCATTTCTGCCCGCCGCTTCGCCTGACAGCCTGCAATAGGACATCGCCATAACATGCCATTTGCGCCAAGATCGCTTTGCCCCGCAATCCCGCGCAAGCGAACGGTAATCGATCTTGACTCTCCGCCTGCGGAACAGGTATCGCCAGCTCGAGTAGACATGCGCCTCGTTCGACACGATCAAGGCGGTCTTCGCACCCATCGCCTGGGCCAGCGACTGCGCGAGAAATATCACTAGCGGCTTCGGACGCAGGCCCAGCCACCGACGTGTCAGCGACTGGTAGAGCGCACGCCCGTCAACGGCCGTATCCG
>JASHRR010000856.1 GCA_030037185.1 Xanthobacteraceae bacterium
TCCTCGGCAAAGCCAAAGCCTCCGTGGGTTTGAACGCAGGCTTCCGCGGCCGCCCAGGAGGCGTCGGCCGCGAGCAGCTTTGCCATATTGGCTTGCGCGCCGCAATCCATTCCGCCTTCGAACAATTCCGCCGCCTTGTGCACCATGAGCTCGGCGGCGCGCATCTGCGCGTAGGCCCGGGCAAGCGGGAATTGGACGCCCTGGTTCCTGCCGATCGGACGATCGAATACGACGCGCTCCTTGGCATAATCGGTGGCCTTTTCGATGAACCACTTGGCGTCGCCGATACATTCGGCTGCGATCAGAATGCGCTCCGCATTCATCCCGGAGAGGATGTAACGAAAGCCTTTGCCTTCCTCGCCGAGGAGGTTCTCGGCCGGAATGCGCACATTGTCGAAGAACACCTCGGTGGTGGAATGGTTCATCATGGTGCGGATTGGCCGGATGGCCAGTCCGGCGTTTTTGGCGGCTTGCATATCGAGAATGAACACCGAGAGGCCGTCGGTTCGCTTCCCAGCCTGATGTTTTGGCGTGGTGCGGGCGAGCAGCAGCATGAGGTCGGAGTATTCCGCGCGCGAGGTCCAAATCTTTTGGCCCGTGACCAGGTAATGACCGTCCTCGCGCTGCGCGAATGTCGCGATCGCGGACGTATCGGTGCCGCTCGAAGGCTCAGTCACGCCGAATGCCTGCAGGCGCAGTTCACCCGACGCGACCGCCGGCAGGTACTTGCGCTTCTGCTCGGCGCTGCCGTGCCGCAGCAGGGTACCCATGATGTATATTTGTGCGTGGCACGCCGCGCCGTTGCAGCCGGCACGCTGGATCTCCTCGAGGATTGCGGCCGCCGCGGACAGCGGCAGACCCGAGCCGCCATACTCTTCGGGAATGAGGGCTGACAAATACCCGGCCGCCGTGAGGGCCTTGACGAAATCCGCCGGATAGGCCGCCTCGCGATCGAGGCGGCGCCAGTATTCGCCCGGGAACTGGCCGCAAAGTTTGCGCACGCCCGCGCGGATCTCCTGGTGGGGATCGCCGTCCTCCGGATCAAAATCGATCGGCATCGCTTGAGGCTTCCTGCGCTAGCACGTGATGGGCGATCTGAGCGCGCGTTCCGATCCAGATATCGGGATCCCGGACGGCCGCCTCGACGATCTTCTCATAGTAATAGGCGCCGCGCGGACGACCGAAAATGTGAGCATGGCAAGTGACGTCGAGGACCGATAGCTCGCGCCTGTCCTTGGCGATTGCGACGTTCTCGTTAAAGGACTCCAGCATCGCCTTCGGAGCGTTGCCGTATTTCATGAACTGCATGTCGTTGACGTCGGTACCGAGCGGGATTGCAACGATCCGGCCGTTGCCGAACGTCTGCACATAGGGCAGGTCGTCATCGAATACGTCGCCATACCAGCGGTATCCGGCGTCGATGAGAAGCCGCGGCGTCTCTGCGCGGGAGGTTCCGCGCGGGCTGAGCCAGCCTTCGACCTTGCGGCCCGATGCTTTTTCCAAGAGCGCGGTGCACCGCGCGATATTCTTGCGCTCTTCCTCGTCGGTGAGCAGCGCCGGGATGACGTCCATGGCGTAGGAGTGAGACAGCACTTCGTGTCCGGCATCGCTAATCGCCCTGACGGCCTCTGGCGTCCGCTCGGCGATCACTGCGTTGACCATGACGCTCGCCACTGCGCCATGCTGCCGCAAGCCGTCGAGCAGCCGATAGATGCCGCGCTTGACCCCGTACGCAGCCCACGAGATCGCCATGGTGTCGAGCACGCCCGCCGGCAGCGGATTTCCCATCGGGCTGATGCCGGGCGCCTTGCCGTCGGACCATGCCTCGAGACACACGTTGAAGACGACCGCGGTTCGCTTGCCGCCGGGCCATAACCAGTTTGCGGGGTTCGTCATCGCAGTGTGATTAACTCACGGATCTGGACAACACAAGCGTCGCTACGCGACGCCGCCCCTTATATCCCACGGATAAATCCGGGGGCTTTGCGGCGCGTCTTGCTAACCATCCCCACGACAACGCTTTGCCGCCTGCAGATGTCGGGCATCTCTCTCGCCTGATATCAAGCGGAGAGCTTGTCTTGGTTAGCAGTTCGACCCCAAATGTCCGGATATTCCGGGCACCAACAAAGTCAGCAGCGGCCGTATAAGCCGCAATCGACACCGCAAAACGTCTGTTGAGTTTTCCGATCGTCGTTGTGGATCGATGCACATTCCAGTCCGGCTGGTGTTGCGTGGATCGACGGCGACAATCGGGATGCCTTTGAGCGCCGCCTTGTAGGAACGTTGACGTTCGCCGCAGAGGAGCAGAATCTTCGTTCGACCGGCGAGCGCCCAGATCATGTTGTCGGCGACAAAACGGAATATGCGGTCGTCGTATGGCTGGGCGGCGTCCTTGCGAAAATTTGACAACAGCTTCCTCTTTGCTGGCCTCTGCGTCGCACAGGCGTCTGCAACGCAACACGGGCTTGCGTGGGCTTTCCGGACGCCCGCAAGGGGATGTCGCGGCAACGTCGCGATAGCCGACTTGGGGCTTTCGCGTTTGCCCTGTTTTTTCATGCCTCGTTTCTGGCATTCCGGCGCGCGGGAGAAAGGCTATTGGGCGAATTGCCAGACCCGGTTCGGAATCGGGGAAATCCCCTCCGACGATCCGTGACATGCTCGATGCCGATCCGGTGCTGCTGCAACCATGTTGCGGGGGCATGGAGCAGCTGCTCGCCGCGCTATTCGTGATCGTGTCCGGTCTTGTCGGTGCTCTGTTCGGGCAGCGTCGGGGGCCGCCGCCGCGCCAAACCTTCGCGGTGACCGCCTGCCGGTCAGCAAAAAAATCGCCGCCGCCGGCCGCGCATTGGAAGATGAAAACGAGAACCTCAACGCGAATGAAAAATCACGGCTATGAACGCGAACACAACCACGGCGAAACATTTCTGGCGATGACCCTCGCCCCCCAGCCCTCGCCCTGACATTCGGCGCTCGGGATCGTCGAGCCGCCATGGCAGGTGCCCCGCCGAACCCCGGGAAGCGATGTTGAGCTTCTTCGCCCATAATCCTGACCTTGACTAATGAGGTCGCCAGTTTCGAGGACGGCCAGCCAGGAAGAAAAGACGGCAGCGCAACGTGAGCAGTTCCGGCCCATCGTGATCGGCTTGAGTTCTGGCAAGCGCCGCCATGATGATCGTAATGCGCTCGCAGAAGTGGTTCTTCCTGTTCGTCAAACCATTCCCGGTTGATCTGCGCCAAGACCGTCCTGGTCCCCATTCGGGCATCACATCGTTGTGACCGAACGGTTCGGTCATTGATTTTTGCCTGCGCGATGTATATTGACTGAACCGTTCGGTCAATTAACCGAACGCCAATCAGGAGGAAGAGACCATGTTTAACAAAGTCGCATTTGGACTAGCCATCGTCCTCGCCACCGCTTCGGGCGCGCTCGCCGCAACCAAGACCGTCGCCCCAAGTCACGATGTACGCAGTGTGTACAACCCAATGGGCGGTTATGTCGGCACAGACCCGGATCTCAATATTCGCTTTGAACTGAACCGGGACTGGGCGCACGGCCACTACTGAAAGTTGTTCAACAATATCAGTTCAATCATTAAGGAGGATACGATGTTCGCCAAAGCCGCATTTGGGCTAGCCCTCGTCCTCGCCACGGCCTCCGGAGCGCTCGCCGCAACGAAGACGTCCAGCGTTGCCCGGGGCCACCACGTACGGACCGAGTACAACTCAACTAATACTTGTGCACGATGGTTTTCCTGGCCTTGCGGCCTCGGCACACAGGTCTTCGAATTGAACCCTGATCGGGCGCACGGCCACTACTAGTAGCTGTCGGAACCCTTGGGGTTCAACAGCAGGAGGAAGATACCATGTTTACCAAAGCCGCATTTGGACTAGCCCTAGTCCTCGCCACTGCTTCGGGCGCAGCGGCCACGAAGGCTGACAGCAACAGCCTGAGCCCGGTGTACACCAACGTGTACAACCCCTTGGGGGCCCATGTTGGCACCGATCCCGACCTCAATATTCGCTTCGAACTCAACCGGGACTGGGGACGGGGAAACTGACACCATAGGCAGGCCGGCCTTCGGGCCGGCTGCCTCTTATCTCGCCGGCGCCCAAAAAAACGCCCGCGATGGGACCTCATCACGGATTAGTGCCATGAGAACACTGCTCAAAATAATTACCCTCGGCGTCGCGCTTAGTGCCGGCGGCATAAACGCTCACGCCAGCGTGCCGCTGCCCGTGCTCCAACAGGCCACCGGCGCCCCGTCGCTTGCTTCGCTTCTCAAAGAGATAACGCCGGCCGTGGTCAGAATTTCGGTCAAAGGCGGCGTCAACCCGGCAGCGAATTCCTCGCCAAAGGGTCAACGGGCGCAGCGCCCCAGGCGCGAACTCGATCGCCAGCTGCGACCGGCCGGCTCCGGTGTGGTCATCGACGCCGCCGAGGGGATCATCATCACCAACGCTCACGTCATCGCCGGTGCGGACGAGATCACCGTAACCGTCGCCGATGGCCGCGACTTGCAGGCCCAGCTGGTCGGCTCCGATGCCCGGACCGATGTGGCGGTGATCAAGTTGCGAGAACCGATGCCGCAGGCCATCCCGATGGGAAATTCAGACCGGCTCGAGGTCGGCGATTTCGTGCTCGCCATCGGCAACCCGTTTGTGGTCGGCCAGACGGTGACCTCCGGGATCGTCAGCGCACTGCACAGGAACAAGCTTGGCATCGAGGAATACGAAGACTTCATTCAAACCGATGCCGCGATCTATCCTGGAAATTCAGGTGGAGCCCTGGTCAATCTGCGGGGCGAGCTGGTCGGCATCAACACGGCCTTCCTGGGCGCGGGCAACACCAATCCGGGGATGGGATTTGCCATCCCGATCAGCGTTGTCCACTCCGTCGCCGATCAGATCCTCAAAAACGCCGAAGCCCGTCGCGGCCAGCTGATATTCTGATGATCCGCTAAAAAATCCCCAGCGCGTTGAAATTGGTGGCCGTGCCGCCTGCCAGCCCGGTGAGCTGCACGGTCATGAAGAACTCCCACTGCTGGCGCGCCGCCGCTTCCCTGGCGGCATCTTCGAAATAGCCGTTGTCGACCAGCGGCATCCCCATGACGGCAATCGAAATCAGATGGACCGGGCGATTGGCAGCCTCGCCGCTGCCGCCGACGATACCGGACGGCTGCACGTCGTTGACGGCATCGCTGCCAAGCAGCGCGACGTCGCGCTGCTTGAGCCACGGCATCACCGAGGCGTGCAATCCCGCGGCCTCGCGCGCCTGGGGCCACGGTCCCTTGGCGGCGCGCAGCGCCCACCGGCCGGTGCGGATCAGAACCGCATCGCCGCTACCGATCTTGACCTTGGCAAATTTCTCCCATGCCTCGAGGTCCTCGGGATAGATCGGCGTATGCGGATCGAGCCACTCGACGCCCTTGAGCAGCGGCATGTCGATGAGGACCGCCCGCGTCGCAATACCCGGCCCCATGCGGTCGATGGCGTTCTTCGCGCAGCCTTTCTCGGTGGCGGACGGATGGCCGTTGTAGACCACGACCTTGCCGTCGCGCAGCAGGGTGTAATGGCACAGCGCATCGAGGTGCGAGTTGGTGCCGTCGTGAAGGCCGTAGCTGATGGTGTCGAGCGCGCCGCGCGTCTCGCCGGGCTTGGGCGGGCCGGCATTGCCATACCACATCTCATGCGTCGTCGGGCCGAAGTTGAAGTTGTCGATCGCCTTCTCAAGGCTCGCGAAACGCGCCAGCGAGACGACTGTTCCGTCCTTGACGAGGCGCAGCGCCTGTTTGGTTTTTTCCGGGGTCACGAGGTTGAGCGTACCGCGCTCGTCGTCTTCGCCCCAGCGCCCCCAATTGGAGAGCGACTGTTCCATCCCCACCACCTGCGCGAAGGTCATGCGATGGCCCGGCTCCTGGGTTGAGGGGTGAGGCGCGATCCGCCTTGCGGTCGGTGCCTGCTCCTGGGTCATGGCGATCGAGCTTGCGAGGAGCGACAAGCCCGCAACGGCAACCGTCCTGAGTGTCAACCCTGTGTGGCGCTTGCGCATAGGAACCTCCCAGAAGCTGTTTGTTCGACACTCTGCCGCGGCGCACGATGAGAGCGCACCTCGATCGCGCCGCCGACAGTCCTGAACGCGAGTTGGGTCTCTGCCTTTGCGGATCAGGCGGCCTTCTTGCGATTGAGCTCCAGCCGCGCGTCGACCAGCGCGACGCCTGCGTCGATGACCGGGTGATGCAGGCCCTTCTGGGCGGCGATCAGCTGGACCAGCTTGTCGGCGCGCTCGATGTTTGGCGCGCCGTTCTGCAGCGCACGCGCGGCCGAGGCCGGCCGCGTCAGGCTCATTGCTGCCGCCGCGTATTTCTCAAACGGCACGAGATCGCTCGCGGCAGCGCCGAGCTTCACGCACAGGTCGAACACGAAATTATAGACCGATCGCGACTCCTCAAGATTGGAATGCACGGCTTCCTGCGCGGTTCGTATGCCGTCCCGCGTGATGCAGCGGTAGTTGCCGGCGAGCAGCATCGCCCACTTGGCAAGCGGCACAAAGATCGAGTCGTGGACCTTGAGCTTTACCGGCAGCTCGATCCTTCCTTCCGGCACGTCGAAGCGCACCGCCTCGATCTCCTGTTCAAGCTGGCGCAACATCGCCGTGTAGCGGTCGTCGACGAACCTTGCGACCTTGAAATTGGTCGGCAGCGTCACCTGCAGGACATTGACCTTTTCTTCCGGCGGCCGGATCGCCTGCGGGTCCGGGCTGCACAGCGTCACTAAAGGCGGGTCGAAGCTGTCCCACACGCCCGGGTCCGTATAGGCGGCCTTCAGTCCATCGTAATTGAGGCCCGGGATGCGTTTGACATAGGGCAGCGGCGGCATGTTCATGATCGACATGCACGGCACCTTCGACCTGGCGACGGCATCGAGCAGCTCGCGTACGCCGGGCGAGCGGTATTGCGGCTCCTGCATGGCGAGCCCCACCAAGTCGAAGTCGGCGGGATTGACGCCGCTTGCCCCGGTAGCGGAGACCTTGCCGGGCAGCTTGCGCGAGTCGATTTCGACCGGGTCCTTGCGCCCTTTCACGGGCAAGCGGACGCGAAAGCCCTCCGCGTTGATGAGGTCGGCTTCCGCCGGCAGGCAGACGAGCTTGACGCTGTGGCCGCCGAACAAAAGCTTCGAGGCGAGCAGCGATCCGTAGGACGCCCCCATAATCAGGATGTCGTAAGTGGCCATGGCAGCGACTCCGCGTTTTGAGTGGGCAAAAGCGCCCCGATTGTGAGAACAGCCGCTTCGGATAGCAAGCGCGGAGCTCGGGCAAAATCGCTCGGGCAGGAGCCGCATGCACAAACATCACGGCGATCTTGACGCCGCGATCCCGATCATCCCTCAACGCCCGCATGGGCAGAGGGGAAACGCTGGCTTTGCCCGCCTGACCACACCTTTACTTGCGCTCCTTGAAATATCGCAAGTCCGGCGGTGGCTGGTCCTTGCGCGTTGGCATCAGGTAGCCGTCTGCACCCAGGAAGTAGTCTTCCTTGCCGACGATGACGTGGCGGTTGTTCTCGGTGCAATTGTCTTCGAACCAGATGACGTGGCGGTCGCGGCGATAGCGTTTGTTGACGGTCCACGGGCGGGTCAGCGCGTGATCGATGGTGGTGATGTCGTTGTGCAGGATGTCGGGGTCGGCTTTGTCGAGATAAATGCGTTCCAGAATGACCGATTCGTTATCGTCATCCAGCGGTATGCCGCTTGCTTCGTAGGTGCGCGGGCCTTTGAAATTGCGGGTCTCGACCGTGAGCGTGTCGAAGCGGCCGTCGCCGTCGGTATCGAGCCATTTGCCGATCGAGTAGCCTGCAAAGGATGGCTCGACCTCGGCGGGCCAGTTGCGCCCATCGGTGTAGATGCGTCGCGGCAGGAAGGGATGGAAGTTCACGTAGGTGATGTTCGGCAGGACGACAAATTCGATCGGCCAGGCGACCGACATCATCCGCGGCATGCCATTGGTTCGGCAGGTGACGAGATTGTCTCCGCCTTGTCCGCCCGCCGCCTGGTCGGCAAGGCTCGCCTCCAGCACGGCCTGATATTCGGGAGTGAGCGGCGCCTGCTGAGCAAGGCCCGGAGGCTTGGTGACGTCCCACTGGAATCCGACGCCTGGCGGGCGCACCCATTGACCGGACCAGTCCGGATATTTGGTTTCGTCGAATGCGACGGCGCCCGTGTTTGCCATCATCAGGGCGGCGGCGATCGCAACGCATCGGCTTCGGCTGAGCATGACGGGTCCTCCTGAAGTCGCCACGATCGTGCAGAATGCAGATTTTTGCAACGAGATCATCCTCTCGCCGCGAGCCCGGGAGGTAGCGGCCGCGGCGATCACGGGTGACCGGATACGCACGGGCCGCGACGCGTCTTGCGATCGCGCCGCGATGGAGTAAGTTCAGGGCCGTGCGGGACGCAAAACGCCAGAGGAGACGAAGGCCGTGAGACACATCGTTTTGGCGCTCGTGATTGCCGCGATGGCAACGCCTGCCTACGCTCAGTTAAGCCCCAACCTGGCCGGGGGAAGCGCCAAGCTCAAGAGCGAGGCCGACGTGAAGCAAGAGAAGGACCGCGAAAACGCATACAGGTCCGGCGTCAGCAAGATTCCTGATGCAAAAGCCAAATCGGATCCCTGGAGCGGCGTGCGCAACGCTGCGCCCGGTCAAAACCAGTCGCGATCGACTGCCAAATAGGTGATCACGTCATCTTGAGCGTGGTCTCGTCGAACAGCTCGTCCACCTCGAACCGTCGTGGAATCAGGCGCTGCTGGACGGCGTAATCGATGATGCGCTCAAGGGCCGGGCGGCAGGCGTCAATGCCGAACGGGGTGGTGTCCGGCCCGTCCGCCGGCGCGGGCGCGCGGCGCCTGCCCTCGCGCAGCAGTGCATAGACTTCCGCAACGATATCGGGGCGCGATTTTGCCAATTCGGCGCTCACCACGACCATGTGATTGAGAGGCACGATGCGGTGCTTTTGATACCACGTGCGCGCAGCTGCTGCCGGGTCGCCGAACAGCGATTTTGCACGCGGATCGTCGGAGCGCTCGCCCAGAACGGCATCGAGTTCGCCGGCGAGCAGCATCGGGATGATCGCCTTGCCCGCCGGCGCGCGCTCGGTGGTATCCGCATATTCGGCGACATGAGGTTCTTCGAACGTGATCCAGCGCACGCTGGCGAGGTCGAGTCCGTAATCGTTCTCGAACATGCCTCGCAGCCACGCACCCGTGGTGGTGGTGAATGAGCGGATGCCGATTCGTTTGCCACCCAGATCCGCCGGCGCCAGGGTGCCGAGCTCGCCGTTGTAGATCGCCCACGCGTGCTGGATCCGCCCGGTCATCACGGCCGGCAGCAGCACCATCGGCTTGCCGAAAGATTTGGCGATCAGGTAGGTGACGATCGCCATTTCGCAGACGTCGAATTCCTGCCGGCGCACCATCGCCTTGAAGCCGCTCCACACCGGCGTCACCTCCTTGAAATCGAGCGCGAGCCGCGCCGAGGTGACTTCGCCTGTCTTGAGGGGCGCGGTATGCGGATAAGTGGCAAGCAGCGTACGCAAACGCAGCGGCTCGGAAGCGGGGCTCATGGGGGCAGCCTCCCGGGTGGCCGATGAGAGGGATGACGGGGAGCGGATAGACCAAAGGATCGATGGCAAATCAAGCCGGTTCCGCCCACGCGATTGCCTACTGCCGTTCGATACCGGCCTTCTCGATTACCGCGGTCCATTTGGCGATGTCAGCTTTCATGCGCGAGCGCATTTCCTGCGGACTGGTGCCGCGCACCTCCATGCCGTTGAGCATGGCCTTCTCTTTGACTTCGGGCAGGTTCAACACGTCGTTTACGGCGCGGTTGAGGAATTTAACGATCTCCTGCGGCATGCCGGCAGGACCTGAGAGCGCGTTCCAGCTCTCAACCACATAGGCCGGCAGGCCGCTTTCCCCGACGGTCGGCACCGCAGGCAGCGCCGACGTACGCTTGCTGCCCGTAGTCGCGACCGCTTTGAGCCGGCCGCCGCTGACGGCGGCACTGAGGCCCGCGTAATATTCAAAGCCGACCTGCACATCGCCCCGCATCAGGCCGGTGACGAGCTCAGGTGTGGTGCGGTAGGTCACCATGGCGACGTCGATGCCGGCCACGCTCCTCAACAGTTCGGCCGCGAGGTTCTGGGTGCTGCCCGGCGCGATGGTCCCGAAATTCAGCTGGCCGGGGCGCTGGCGGGCCGCTTTGAGGATATCGGCGACAGTCTGAAGTGGTCCGTCCGATTTTGTGGCGACGATAAGGTCGAACCAAGCCGTGATCGTGATCGGGGTGAAATCCCGCAGCACGTCATAGGGAAGCTGCCGGAACAGCGCGGTCGAAATGGCGGTGCCGTTGCCGGTGAGATGCAACACATAGCCGTCCGGCGCCGCTTGGGCTGCGGCTTTGGCGGCAACGATACCGCCGGCGCCGGGCCGGTTATCGACAATGAACTGCTGGCCAAGCTTCTGGGCGAGCTTGTCGGCGATGAGGCGCATCGTGGTGTCGGCAACGCCGCCGGGTCCATAGGGCACGATGATGCGCACGGGGCGGTTGGGATATGCGGGCTCTGCGGCTGCCGACCCGGCCGTCCACGCAACCAGGGCAACCGCGATGCTGAGGTGCCGCGCCGATTGCGTGGCTTTCGCTGCTGAATCTGACGCCATATCAACCCCGGCCGATCCGGCCACCCCATTCTGACCTCTCGCGCACGGGAAGGTAGAAGAGGGGCCAGCAGATGTTAATGGACCGGCCGTGGCGGTACCAGCGCAACGGGCCGCCCCAACCCCGCCACCACTTTATGACCGCGGGTGTGCGCTTTGAAACCGCAAGGGACGGGACGCACAGGTCGAGAAACCGCTCCGGGCCTGTGGGATCGCCGAAAATTTAATCAAATTCCCGCTAAAAGGTGGAAAGAATTGCTCCGCAACTTGACCGGGATGACATTTTTTGTCGCATTTTCGTGATCCGAATCATATAGTTGGAGCTTCACGACTTGAAGCCGGGTGGGAGGCCCTATATAAGGCCGCCTCGCGGCAGAGTTCGCGAACAAGAACAACGGAAGCGCCTGGGAGCCGGACAGATGGGTGCGGAAAAGGGCAAGCCCTATCGGCCGACCGACAAAGAGCCGTTCATGAATGAACGTCAACGCGAGTATTTCCGGCAAAAGTTGCTTGCTTGGCGGGAAGATATACTCAGGGAGTCAAAGGAGACTCTCCAGCATCTGCAAGACGAGAACCAGAATCATCCCGACTTCGCCGACCGCGCCTCATCGGAGACAGACCGGGCGATTGAGCTGCGTGCGCGCGACCGCCAGCGCAAGCTGATCGCCAAGATCGACGAGGCGCTCTCGCGCATCGAGGACGGCACCTACGGTTATTGCGAGGAGACCGGCGAGCCGATCTCGATCAAGCGCCTTGAGGCGCGGCCGATCGCAACCCTATCAATCGAAGCGCAAGAGCGCCACGAGCGGCGCGAACGCGTCTATCGTGACGAGTGAGCAGGCTTTACTGCGGCGTCAGGTTCAGCACCTTCGCGAGCTCTGCCATCGACATCGCCTCGGCGCCGACGAAGGCCGCGAATTCTTGCGACCCCATCGTCATCGGATCGACGCCCTGGCCGGCGAGCTTGTCGCGGACTGCCGGATTGGCGAGCGCAATCCCGATCTCGCGGCTCAGTCTCGCGACGATCTCGCGCGGCGTGCCGGCGGGAGCGAAAACGCCGATCCAGAAATTGAGGTCGGAATTGGGATAGCCGGCTTCGATCGAGGTGGGGATGTCGGGGAGCGCCGAGGACCGCTGGATGCTGCTGACGCTTAGCGCCACCAGCTTGCCGGCACGGATGAATTCGAGGGCTGCCGAGAGCGGCGCATAATAGGCATCGACGCGTCCGGTCATCACCTCCGTCAGCACTTCGGGAGCGCCGCGGAACGGGATGAAATCTCCTTGAAAGCCGGCGGCGAGGCGGAATTTCTCCATGGCGAGGTAAACCGGGGTGCCGACGCCGGCAGAACCGTAGGTAATCCGCTTCTTCTTGGCGTTGGCGACGAATTCCTGCACGGTGCGGATATTCAGCGACGGCGGCACCACCAGCACGTTGGGCAGGTTGGCAAGCGGCGCCACCGCTATGAAATCCTTGATCGGATCGTAATGGGCGTTGGCGACCGTGAAGGGCGAAACCACGATGCTGGAGGAGGAGGCGAGCAACGTATAGCCATCTCCCGGCGAGGTCGCGACCGACCGGATCCCGATAGTGCCGCTTGCCCCCGTGCGGTTCTCGACCACGATCGACTGGCCGATCTGCGCCGCCACCTGTTCGAGCACGATCCTCGGCACGATGTCGACCGCGCTGCCGGCGGTGAGCGGCACCACCGCGCGGATGGTCTTCGTCGGCCATGGCTGCGCCAGAGCGGGAACCGACACGATGAGCGCCACCACGGCCTGCACTAACAACGACAAACGTCTCATCTTACCTCGCTTACGCGGGCTATGCCGCGACGTGCGCTCCGTCAGGACTTTCTCGCCTGCCATGCGTCGAGCTCCGCAGGGAGCGAAGCGACATTCGGGGGCATGCGAATTTACCCAAGCTTGCGCACTCCCTCGCAAAAGTGCAGCCTAAAGGCAATACGCAAAAACACGGGAGGAAGCGGTGGCGAGCGAAACCGACGACCGGGCGCGCGAGGTATCGCGGCGCGATCTGTTCAGGACGGTGGGCGGCGGTGCGGCCGCGGCCGTTGCCGGAGCGCCGCTGCCGGCGGGCGCTGCAGTGGCCGAGCCCTCCCGGTCCCCGCCAGCCGCGAACAGCAGGGGGCAGCTCGAAGCGCTTGAAACGCTCACCGCCGCCGAGGCCGATATCCTCGAAGCGATCTGCGCGCGCCTGATCCCGAGCGACGAGAATGGTCCGGGCGCCGCGGAGGCGCGGGCGGCCCATTACATCGATCGCGCCCTGACGGGTCCGCTGCGTAGCTCCCGCGATGCCTACGCGGCCGGTCTCGCCGCGATCGATGCTTATGCCCAACAGACCAAAGGCGCGCCATTCATCGCGCTTTCGCCGCGCGAGCAGGATTCGGTGATCAGCGATGTGGAAAACGACGTCGCCACCGGCTTCATGCCGAGCGCCGCGACCTTCTTCAATCTGGTGCGCACTCACGCCATTCAGGGCACGTTCTGCGATCCCTATTATGGCGGCAATGCGAACTTCGTCGGCTGGGATCTCATCGGCTATCCGGGCCTGCGGCTGACCGCCGGTCCCGACGAGCAACGCATGAGCCCGCCGAAGGCGCTGCGCAACTCCGCCTACGAGGAAGCGATGTTCACTCCGAAAGGCAGCCAGAGGGGAGGCGATCATGGCCATCGCCCTTAAGAAGACCGACGTCGTCATTGTCGGGCTCGGCGCGGTCGGCGGGGTCGCGGCTCTGCCGCTGACGCGCGCCGGCCTCGAGGTGATCGGGCTCGAAGCCGGCTCATGGCTCACCCCGCGCGATTTCGCGCCCGACGAGCTGCGCAACAATTTCCGCGGCTGGCCCCAGGCCGCGCAGAAGGCCAACCGGGAAATTCCCACCCATCGGCCGAACGCATCGGCACCCTATTCGCCGCGGCTGTCGATCCACCCGATGATGAATGCGGTCGGCGGCACCTCGCTGCATTATTGGGCGCAGAGCTGGCGGCTCAATCCGTGGGATTTCCGGGTGGTCAGCGAGACCAGCCGGCGCTACGGCGCCTCGCGTATCCCAAGCGGCTCCACGGTCGAGGATTGGCCGTTCGGGCTCGCGGAGCTCGAGCCCTATTACGACAAGGTCGAGCACGCGATCGGCGTGTCCGGTCAGGCCGGCAACCTCGACGGCACGATCGATCCGCGCGGCAACATCTTCGAAGGAGCGCGCCGGCGCGGCTATCCGATGCCGCCGCTGCGTGGCAGCGAGTTCACCGAGCGCATGGCGACGGCCGCGCGCAGGCTCGGATGGCATCCGTTTCCGGGGCCCGCCGCCGTCAACTCGCAGACCTATGACGACCGGCCCGCATGCCAGTATCACGGGTTCTGCAACCGCGGCGGCTGTCACGTCGGCGCCAAGAACTCAACCGCAGTGAGCACCATCCCGAAAGCGATGGAAACGAAGCGCCTGCAGGTGGTGACCCACGCGATCGTGACGAGCGTCGCGGTCGACGAGAAGGCCGGCCGGGTGACTGGCGTGAACTACCTCAAGGCCGGCCTCGAATACTTCCAGCCGGCGGACGTGGTGCTGCTGGCAAGCTACACCTACGAGAACGTGCGCCTGCTGCTGCTGTCGACATCGCGGGCCTTCCCGCATGGGCTTGCCAACAATGCCGGCCAGGTCGGGCGGCACTATATGAGCCACCATACCGGCAATCCGGTGGCGGCGCTGTTCCCGTTCGGGCTCAACAACTGGTACGGTCTGCCGGCCCAGGGCGTTGCGGTGGACAACTGGGCAGACGACAATTTCGACCATTCCGGCCTCGATTTCATCGGCGGCGGCAATCTGTGGATTTATTCCGATCGCCGGCCGATCGGGGCTGCCAGCATGCCGACCTTCGGCAAGGCGCCGGCCTTTGGAACGGCATGGAAGTCCTTCATCAAAGAAAACGCCGACCGCTTCAACGTTGCCTATCTGCAGAAGACGACCCTCCCCTACGAGGACAATTATCTCGACCTCGATCCGGTGGTGAAGGATCCCATCGGTCTGCCGGTGATCCGCATCACCGCCGATCACAAGGACAACGAAAAGCGGCTCGGCGCCTTCATCCAGGACAAGATGGCGCAATGGTTCATGGAGGCGGGCGCCGTTGCGGTGGAGAGGGGCCAAACCGGCACCATGGGCCCGTCCACACATGCCTATGGCGGCACCCGCATGGGCGACGATCGCGCCACCAACGTGGTGAACCGCTTCGGCTTTGCGCACGAAGTGGCGAACCTCGCCATCCTCGGTGCCTCGGTGATGGGCACCAGCGGCGCCCACAATCCGACTCTCACCGCCCAGGCGCTGGCATGGCGCACGGCGGAGCATCTGACGGCGAATTGGACGGCGATTGCGGGGTGAGGGATCGGGTGCTCCCTTCCGTTCGCCAACAGCTGATCGTGTCCGCAGCCGGATGACCCAAAAACGCTGGTCAATCCGGGGGCGCCGCAAATCTTGATCACACCAACGCCAGATCCTTCGGCGTGACGCCCGGAAACACTTGCTGCACCAGCTTCAGCTCGAGCCCATAGGCGCGCGCGAACAGGCCGCCGAAAAAGGCGCGGTAGTCGGTGAGCACCGGATAGTCGCGGTTCTGGAACAGGGTGGCGTGGTCAAGTCTTACCTGCTCGCCGGCGATGCGGCCGCCTTTGACGGCGCCGCCGAGCACCCAGTAGACGCTGCCATGGCCGTGGTCGGTGCCTTTGTTGCCGTTCTCCCGGAAGGTGCGGCCGAACTCCGAAATCACCACCACCAGCGTATCGTTCCACGCCCGCGGGCCGATCTCCGCCGCAAACCCGGCGAGCGCGCGGCCGAGTTCGCCGATCCGGCCCGCCAGATAGCCGGTGACGCCCCCTTGCCCGACGTGGGTGTCCCAGCCGCCGACATCGACGAAGCCGAGGTTGAACTCCTCGCGCATCAGGCGCCCGATGCGCCGCGCCGACAGCTCGAACCCTTTGGCCGACACCGCGCCGCGGTCGGCAGCGGTCATCTCCTGCGAAATCGTCTTGTAGACGTCGTCGCGGACCTTGAAGCCCTCGGTCACCGCGCCGCCGAGCGCGTCATGCGCGTACATGCCCTCGATCAGCTTGGCCTGGCGATCATCGACGCCCGGCCTGCCGACCGAGCCAATGGCGATGTTGGCGATCCCATGGCCGCCGCGGAACACCAGCGGCAGCTGCTCCGTATAGGCGATCGGCTTGGTGCGCGTGAGCACGGCAGCGAGCCGCGCCATGAAGCCCGAACTGTAATTGCGGGTGCCGTGCACCGGCTGGCCGAGTTCGATCGTGTCCTGCGTCTCGAAGTGGCTGCGGGTGAGGTCGTCGGCGGTGCCGGCGAACGGCACCATGGCGAGCTGCTTCTTCTGCCATAGCGGCAGCAGCGAATCCTTGAGCGCCGGATGCAGACCCCAATCGGGCGTCAGCGGCACGGCGGCATCGCCCGCGCCGGGATGGGGCCGCGGCACCGCGATGGTCGGCCGCGCCTCGTAGTAGAAGCTGCTCGACACCGGGATCACCACACTGGCGGCGTCGTAGGCCCCGCGCAGGAACACCACGAGCGTGCGCAGGTCGGCCTTGGGGGCGGCCCAGACGCGTCCCGCAACCAGCACGGTGGCGGCGGCGCCGGTGAGAAACGCGCGTCGCTCCATGTTCGGTCTCCTCAACGCATGAATTCCGGCGAGGACAAAAACAGCATGTTCCATTCCTGGGGCGAGCCCGCCTGGTCGAGCGCGGAGCGCGTCGCTGGGCTCAGCGTTGGCTGCACCACATTGAAATAGAATGCGCTGGCGATCTGCGGGAACGCCGGGCGCTCGGCGGTATCGGGCGGCGGGGCCTTGAACAGGCCGGCGGCGTTTGAGCCGATCGCACGCGCAATCTCGAAGCGCGTCGCCAACTGGCCCGGGCTGTTCCACGCCGCCGCCGCCATCGGGTAGCCGTCCGGCGTCGGGTGGTTGTAAAGGCCCTCCCCGAGCCGGTTGAGCCAGCCCATAATCGGCTGGGCATTGAGGATCACCTTGTTGTCGTAGGCGAGCCGCACGGCGGACAACACGAACTCGATTGCGTCCTTGTATTTGGCCTTGGCGGCGAGCGAGGCCGTGAATTCGGGCGATTTGAACATCGTGAGCAGCACGCTGACGACGTCGCCGTCGGTGGTACGAAACGCCTGCACCAGGCGCCGCACCAGTGCGTCGGGCGGCGTATCGGACAGGAAATAGGTCGCGATCTTACGGCACACGAAGGTCGCGGTCGCCGGGTGGCGGGCGAGGATCTCAAGCGCCTCATCGACCTCGCGCAAGCCGCGCCCCTCGATGGTGTGGCCGAGGAAGTGCTTGACGCCGTAGTCGTGGCGAGCGGGATTGAACTCGAACAGCCCGGAGCGGACATGGTCGCGGGGCGGCTGCGCAGCGTTGGGCTCCGGCGGCTGAAAGTTGACGCCGACGCCGGTGAGGATGCGGGCGAGTTCCTGCACATCCTCCTGGGTGTAGCCGGAGCCGACCCCCATGGTATGCAGCTCCATGATTTCGCGCGCATAGTTCTCGTTGATGTGGCCCTTGGCGTTGTCGGCATTGTCGAGGTAGCGCAGCATGGCCGGATGGGTCGCGGTTGCCCGCAGGAGATCGTGGAAATGCCCGAGCGCGTTGTGGCGCAGACGCTCCTCGTAGTCGCCGATGGTCTCGCGGATGTCGGACTTGTAGAGATGCACGTTGAAATGGTTGAACCAGAACCACGTCATCTTCTCGCGCAGCTGGTCTGGCGAATAGAGATCACGCAGCAGGCTGCGTGTCGCGGCCTGCCGGCCCAGCTCGTTGAGGGACTGCTGAAGGGCCTGCTGCAGCGTCTTCTTCTGCTCCGGATCAGGAATCTGGTTGGCATTGCGCTGCTGCGCGGTCAGCGGCCAGGCGATTTCGGTCAGCGGACGAATAGCGACCGGCAGGCCATTGATGATGGCCTGGGCGGCCGCCGGCAACCGGTCCGTCGGACCGGGGTGAAGTTGTCGCTCGAGCCAGCGGTCGCGGCCGAGCGCCGCGAACTCGGCGGCGGCCGAGAAGTTCGCCCCCCATGTCACGCGGTCAATGAACGCGAGGTCGGCGGGGCTCAGGGTCATGGCGGGTGCTGAGCTTGCGGCGGTTCCCGCAGGCGGCGCGCCGGCCGCAGCCGCCGCGGCGTTCGGTTGGGCAGCGGCGGGAGCCTGCCCGGCGACGGGGGCGATTGCACCGGCTATCAACGCGCCGAACGCGCTGGCCAACAGCGCGACCAGTTGCCTGGGCCGAATCATTGGGGCACCGTCGATCGTTCGCTGCGTCCCGCACCCATCGTGAACGATCTGCCGTTCATGCCCCAAAGCCGGGAGTTGCAGTCGATCCTACAGCTTCGAGCGCGGCCGGTGCAGTGATAGAAATCACAGCTTTCCGGCTTGGCGGGCGCCCGCGGATCAAAGCGTCGTGATGTTTGGAGCGTCGCCTGGAGCGCAGTGCTGGAGCACAAAGCACTGCCCGCGCCCTTCATGATGTGACCCTGGTCGATGCGCCAATCCCTTCAGATTAGCCCAAGCGAGCGATGAGGTATCAAATCCTGCTAGCGGGAGAAGTTCCTGAATGTTTTCTTCCATGCGATGGTGTCGATCAGCGACTTTTCGGCATCGCTCAGCCGCACGACGCTGCCGTCCTCCGCGAGAGTGAAGCGCACGACGGTCTTCTCCTCGTCGGTATGATCGAGGAACAATGTCTTGTAGTCGACCACCTGGACGACCGGGTTGAGCTTCTCGATCTTGACTGAGACGGGAACCGGCGTGGTGGCGATGTGGTGGTAGAGGTGAATGTTGACCGTGTATTCGCCGGCCTCGACGCCGCGAATGCTGACCAGCTCCTCGCGGATCGGCAGCGGGATTTTTTTGGAGTCAACAAGCGCGAAATCATTGGTGTCGCCACGATCATCGCGCTCCAGCACCATCAAGCCGACATCTCTCTGATTGTACCAGACGAGCTTGCCGGCCGGGTCTTGCACGTAGAGATCGACGTCGTCGGGATGCTGGTCGGGCCACGTCATGGTGATGATGAACTCGGCCCGCTTGATGACCTTGCCGGGATCGGACGCGGGCTTCATCGCCAGGAGCGCAATGAAGAACAGGAATGCCAGCACCTGCAGCGCTTTGAACAGCACGACCGTGAACGGGTCGAAACGGTCCTCCCGGTAGTATAGCGAGCCTTCCATGCCGAGTTTCCAAATAAGCGGGCGGCGAACACGGGTGCGCGCTTCATCTTAATCATTCCGCCGCCGGGCCGGGAACCCCCCATAGCCGCGCTCCTGCTCTGTGCAAGAGTTCATGCGACGCAAAGCGTTGGCCTGGCCGCCGGCATCAGAGCACTTCCGCCGTCCGGCGGCGCGCCGGAGCGGGCGATCAGCACGGATGGCTGAGCGCCGGCGCCTGTTGGCGCGCGCCCCGTCACGATGTCGGGTCCGGCGGCGTGAAGAGCCTGAGAGATCAATTGATCTTCACCCCGGCCGCCTGCGCGACCTTCGCCCATTTCTCGATCTCGGCGCCGACGAAGACGGTGAATTCCGCGGCGCTCATTGTCAGCGGCACGACTCCCTGTTTGGTCCATGACGCCCTGATCTCGGCCGAGCCGAGGATTTTTCGGATTTCGGAATTGAGGCGTTCCACGATCGGCTTTGGCGTCGCCGCAGGCGCCGCGATGCCGACCCAACCGGATGCCCGGAAGCCCGGAACGCCGGCTTCTGAAATCGTCGGCACGTCCGGAAGGATGGGAGAACGTTCGTCCCCGGTGGTGCCGAGCGCGCGCACCAAACCCGCCTCGACGCTCGGCGCCATTGTCGCGATGGTGTCGAACATCATTTGTACCTGCCCGCCGAGGATGTCGTTGCGGGCACCGTTGCTGCCCTTGTAGGGAACGTGAACGATGTTGGTTCCGCTCATGGTTTTGAATAACTCGCCGGTGAGGTGGTACTGGGAGCCGGTGCCGGACGAGGCATAGTTCATGGTGCCGGGCTTGGCTTTCGCAAGGGCGATGAATTCTTTCAGGGTCTTGGCCGGCACCGATGGGTGGATCACCAAAACGAGATCGCCGGCATAGATCGGCGACACCGGCGCGAAGTCGCGCATCAGCTGGAACGGTTTGTTGGGGACCAGCGATTCATTGGCGGCGTGGGTCTGGGAAATGATCAGCAGCGTGTAGCCGTCCGGCGCCGCTTTCGCCACCGCGTCGGTGCCGATCATGGTGCTGGCGCCCGGCCGATTCTCGATCACAAAGCCCTGCTTGAGGCTGTCGGAGAGTTTCTGCGCCAGCACGCGCGAGAAGATATCGGCCGGTCCGCCCGGCCCATAGGGGGCGATGATGTGAACAGTGCGCGTCGGATAGTCCTGGGCGGGGGCCTGCCCGCAGAGCATGGCGAGCGTGGCCACCAACACAGCCAGCATACGCAAGTGCATCCCGACGTCGAGGCGGACACTCATGGGCGATCCTCTTCCTTGATGCGGTCGCCGACAATACGGCGCCGAACAGCCGGTGCGGCGGCCTTGCCTGTTATTTATAACACGGCGGTGATCAAAAATCAGATCCCGGGATGCGGCCGCGCTCGCGGCGTTGTCGCATTGTGCATCTTGCTGCCAACCGCGTGGCGGCCGACCAAAGTTGGCCGCTGCAATCGATCTAAAGATCGGCAACGGCAATCACATTGCGGTTCGTTAATCCGTCAAATGAATGATGGATAAACGGCGCCGTCAGCCACGGTTGGGGTCGGGCCGATTAACATCGTTGCTGGAGGTTCACTCCAATTTCCTTCCACCTTCAGGAGAGCCCAACATGCAAATTACGTTGCGTCATTTCTTGCGATCGGCCAGCGCCACACTGCTGGTGTTGAGCTGTGGGATCGGCATCGCGGCCGCGCAGCCGGCGGTGATTGTCGAGCGCGGCGCCATGCCGCCGCCGCGCGTCGAGGTGATTCCGGCGCCGCCGGGGCCCGGTTACAACTGGGTGCCGGGCCACTGGGCCTGGCGGGGACGGTGGGAGTGGATTGCCGGCCATCACATTCGCGGCGTCGTCCCGGCCATGCCGGCCGAGCTGGTCGAGGTGGTGCCGGCGCGACCGGGACCGGAGTATTTTTGGGTCAAGGGCCACCACGTATGGGAAGGCAACCGTTGGGTCTGGCACCGGGGCGTTTGGGTGCGCTGACGGGCGTGTGGATTTAGATCACCTTCGCGGGTGGGCAAGGCGGTCTCTTGGGCGCCGTGCCCACCTCGGGGTGGGCACGGTTCGCTTTGCCCACCTCATTCTGCCATCAAGAAAAGCCGTAAAGCTCGGCCGGATTGTCTACCAGGATGTGGTTGCGCACTGTTTCGTACGCTGCCCATTGCGCCAGGAGGTCGAACAGCACCGCGTCGTCAGGCAAGGCGGGCTTTCTCTGCTCGCTGGGATGCGGCCAGTCGCTCCCCCATACCAGCCGCTCGGGTGCGGCCTTCACATAGGCCTGCGCCAGAGGGATGGTGTCAGCATAGGTGGGCGGGCCGACCTTGGTGTCCTGATAAGCGCCCGAAAGCTTGACCCAGGCCTTGCGCTTTTGCATGAGGTCGGCCACCACCGCAAAGGCCGGATGGTGGGCGCCGGCGGGCTGCGGTATGTGGGCAAGGTGATCGAAGACGATCTGGCACGGCAGCCGGTAGAGTACGTCCTTGGCGGCAAGCATCATCTCGGCCGACATGTTGAACTGCACGTGCCATCCCATCGGCGCAATGCGCTTTGCCACAGGCTCCAGCATCTCCATGCTGGTGGCGCCGCCCGGCGTCGCGAGATTGAAGCGGACGCCGCGAACGCGCGCGGCATGAAGCCGCCTGAGCTCGTCGTCGGTGACGCTCGCATTGACAACCGCGACGCCGCGGGCGCTGGGGCCGCATTCGTTCAACGCTTCGATCAGGCCGTCATTGTAGATGCCGTAGGTCGAAGGCTGCACGATGACGTTGCGCGAGGTGCCGATCCGCTTTTGCAGCAGCCGATAGTCGGCGACCGAGGCATCGCCCGGACGCAGCGTCGAATTGGGGTCGGCCTTGAAGCGGGAGCTGTAGATGTGGTGATGGCAATCCGCCGCGTTCGGCGGCGCCTTGGTTGTTGCGGGCTCCGTGCCGCTCGACCATGGCACCTGCTGCGCACGCGCCGGCGCTATCGCGGCGCTGGCCGCCGATGCGCCGACCATCGCCAAAACGGTTCTTCGGTTCCAAGTGCTCGCCGACATCGCTTCCTCCCCGGTGGTCTCGGTGACCGCGACCAGCTTTGCGGACGAACCCGCCAGGATGGTCCGGCCGTGCTCCTGCCCAACCGGTTGAGTAATGCCGCGGTGGGGCGAGTGTCAAACGGAGCGTCCAACAAATCGCGACCGTTGCACGATCGGCATCGATATTGGCAAGAATTCTGTCAGCGGCCTCGATCAGCCGGCGCAATCCGCAGAACTGGTCACGCGGCCGGATCAAAGCCGGCTCGCCGCTGTGCCTGATCGGGTGGGCGCACCCCGAGTGGCGGCGGGCGGTGAGGAGGCGTGGCGGATGGGCGCGCAATATCTGCGCGCGTATACCAGAGGCAGAGCAACGGTTTGCCGACGCGAAAGCGATTGCCGAACCCGACGATGAAAACGCTGGACTGCGTGCGCGAACGGCTGGTCAGCCAGCACATCGGCTTCGACGACGCCATCACAAGGCCAGGCCGTCGCACAATGCCGCGAACCGCTCCCACCACAAAAGCCAGCGTCACGGCTCAAAAGCGGGCGGTGAGTTCGGCCGCAGGGATGCCCGCTTGGCGCAGCTCCTGACGAAACACGCCCGACCCGGCGAGGCTCGGGCGCTGCGCGCAGGCGCTGTGCAACGGCAAATCAAAATCCCTCGCCCTGCGCCAAGCAGACAAAGCGCGTCGCGTTGGCGACTTGATCGAACGACAAATGATGGTGCCCCGAACATCCATCGTTCCGCCTGGTGCGCTTCCCACATCAGTTGCAGAGAGCTGTTCGTGCCTCTGAACGATGCGAATTTACCAAAGCCGCAACGTCGGCCGGGCAGGACCATTACGCGGCTTGGCGGTAAAATATTTTTCGATGATCCGGCCAAAGTCGTCTTCCGACAACTGCTCCGGGGCCTCCAGTCGTAACCTGATGTGCGAAATCGTCGATCACCCAAGTGCGCTTCGCCGACGAAATCGCCTTGCCGTGCACACATCGATCGGGGATCGACTGCGAGTGCCTGCGGCACGTGCGGATGGTTGCCGCGAACGAACCTGTGCCCTGGCAGCATCGCGTCATGCGGCGGGCTGGCGAGATACAAGTGTGAGTCCGCGACCGGCACACCCTATGTCGCCCACCTGAACCGAAGCCGGAGCGGATTTGATCATCCGCTTATAGGCACGGAATACGTCGCCACCTTACCGTTGCGTGCGGCGATCGCTTGCCTTCGGCGGAGCCCCTTTGCCACCATGTTGTCGTTTCCGGCTCTCACGCCTCGGCCGCAGCCTCCGCCTGCGCCATCACCTTCGGCATCGGCAGGATCGGCGGCAGCGTCAGATTGCGGCCCGCCGCTTGCAGCGCCTCCACCAGGTCCTTGTAGGGCGAAAGTCGCAAATACTGATCGGCGATGATCGCCACGGTCCGGCGGTTGCCGTGGTCGGTTGCGTAAAGCTCAATGCCGTCGAGCGTGCCGGCTAATTCCAGCGCGGTCATGGCGGGGACGAGGCACACGCCGAAGCCGGCGCGAACCAGCTCAAGCGCCACGTCGTAGGTTCGGCAATGGGCGACGATGCGGTGCTCCGGCAGGACGCGCTGATACCATTGCTGGACACGCAGAGTGTGCGGGGTACCGAAATTGAACTCGATGGCGCTGTTGAGCACGCGCGCGGCGCTGTCGGGCGCGCCCGCCAGGTCCTTTAGGGCGGCCAGCCGGATCGCTCTTGGAACCGCGAACACATAAGGGTCTTCGATGATCGGCACCTGCCGGAATCCGATGCTCGACTGGGCAACCGAGTCTGCCCCGATCAAGCCGATGTCCGCCTGGCGCGAATACAGCATCTCCAGAACCTCGGCTGGCGCCGCCTCGTGAATGTCCACCTCCAGTGCCGGACGCACACCGCCGTAGCGTCTGAGCGCCTCCGGCAAAAGCGCTTTGACCACCGAGTTAAGGCCCGCAATCCGAACGATGGAACGCTTGCCCGCGGCGAATTCGCGCAAGCCGGCCTCCGCCTCGCTGACCTCCTTGAGAATGTTTTGCGCATGGCGCAGCAGCACACGCCCGGCGTCCGTGAGTTCCATGCGATTGCGGGCGCGGTCAAACAGGCGGGTGCCGACGCTCTCTTCCAGCCGTGCCAACTGTTGGGACAGCGAGGGCTGCGCGAGACCGAGCTGCTTGCTGGCACGGGTGAGTGTCGCGGTCTGCGCGACGGCGAGGAAAATGCGAAGCTGATGAAGCGTCATTGGCTGCCTGACTTTTCGTACCGGTCCCTATCCGCCGCTCCCCTTAGAGGTAGCGCCGCTCGGAACCATTACACAATAGCCGCTTGATGCGGTCCAGCGAGCTCTACGACGCTGCGCATAGATGGTGGGCCGCGTCGCCATCGCTCATTGCAATGAGAGGTATAAGGGAATGTACTGATATATCGATGGTCCCCATCGATTATTGCAATGACACGTATAGGGTGGCGTCTATTTACAATGATTCATGGATCGGGCTTAATTAATTAGTTTCAATTATCGCCCGTCAATGGGCCTGACTAAGGAGGAAGGCATGGCTTGGACGACCCCGACCCTCGTCGAAATCTGCATCGGCCTCGAGATCAATGGCTATCTGCCGGCCGAATTCTAAATTTGTCTCAAATGTCGGATCGTTTCGGTCCGAACCCGACCTGCTCTCGCGGGGAGCGCGGCGTGCTCCCAGGGCGGAGTAGGCAGATCCAGAAGGGATAGACGCCTCATGGGGCGTCTTTCCGCTTTTATACTCGGCGCCGCGGCTGGCGGTGGTTTCCCTCAGTGGAACTGCGACTGCGATGTATGTCGCCTGGCGTGGGCCGGCGACCCGCGCGTTAAGCCGCGCACCCAGGCGAGCATTGCAGTGACAACAGCTCCAGAAGGCTCGTCGTCCTTTGCCGACTCTCCGCTTGTGCTGGTGAACGCATCTCCCGACTTGCGCCAGCAAATCATTGCCACCCCGGCATTGCAGCCGCGCGGCTTGCGCATCAGCCCGCTTGCGGCGGTAGTGCTGACCGGCGCAGAGGTCGATCAAACCGCCGGCCTTTTGACGCTGCGCGAGCGCAGCGCATTCGCGCTCTACGGCACTGCCGGAACATTGTCGAGCCTTGCGGCCAATCCGATGTTCCGTGTGCTCGCCGCTGATGTGGTGCCGCGCAAAGCTGTTGATCCTGGCGCCCGATTCGACCTGCCCGGCGGGATCGAGGCCGAGCTGTTCCTCGTTCCGGGCAAAGTGCCGCTCTATCTGGAGGGCGACGACCCGCAGCTTGAAGCCGAGAGCGATGCCAATGTCGGCATAGAACTCCGTGCCGAGGGCGGGCGGCTGGTCTTCATTCCAGGGGCCGCCCGGCTCACGCCCGCGATGGCGTCGCGCCTTGCCGCAGCCGATGTGGTGCTGTTCGACGGCACGCTGTTTTCGGACGACGAGATGATAGCGGCGGGCGCCGGCGTGAAGACCGGCCGCCGCATGGGCCACATGCCGGTCGGCGGGCCGGATGGCACTTTGGCGGCGCTCGCGGGCCTCGGCCGCAGGCGCATCCTGATCCACATCAACAATACCAATCCGATTCTGATCGAAGGTTCGCCGCAACGCCGCGCCGTCGAAGCCGCGGGTTTCGAAGTGGCCGAGGACGGAATGAGAATCGAACTGTGACGACGTTGCTGACCCCGCGAGAGCTGGAAGCCAAGCTGCGCGATATTGGGGCGCGGCGCTATCATCGTCTGCACCCGTTCCATCATCTGCTCCATGGCGGCAAGTGCTCCAAGGGACAGGTCCAGGCTTGGGCGCTCAACCGTTACTACTACCAGGCCCTGATTCCGGTGAAGGATGCGAGCCTGATCGCACGCTGCCATGACGGGGAGGTGAGGCGCGAGTGGCGCGGCCGTCTCGTCGACCACGACGGCACCGCAGCCGGCGAAGGCGGCATCGCGCGCTGGCTCAAGCTCACCGACGGTCTTGGGCTCGACCGCGATTACGTGACCTCGCTTCAGGGCGTGCTTTCGGCAACGCGCTTTGCGGTCGAAGCCTATGTGCATTTCGTTGCCGAGAAGACGCTGCTTGAGGCCATTGCCTCCTCGCTCACCGAGCTGTTCTCGCCCGACATCATCAGCGAGCGCCTCGAGGGCATGCTGCGTCACTACGATTTCGTCACCGCCGACACGCTCGCGTATTTCTCGGCAAGACCGCCGCAAGCGCGACGCGACAGCGACTTTGCACTCGCCTACGTCAAGCAAAATGCAAAAACCCCGGAGCAACAGGCGCTCGCCCTCATGGCGCTCGAATTCAAATGCGACGTGTTGTGGGTGATGCTCGATGCGCTCTACCACGCTTATGTCGCGCCCAAGCACATCCCGCCCGGCGCTTTTGTGCCGGATGATGACAGATGACGAAGGGTCAGCGGGCGCTGCACGAGCCATCGGCGCGGACTGTCATCTGTCATCCGCCAAGGAGTCGCTCACGTGAATAGCCCCGCCGCGCCGTCATCGATCCTGCCGAACGCCCGCCCTCGTCTGGGGCGCGGCGTGCGGCTCGTCCATAACGAAGCCCAGGGCGGCTGGGTGCTGCTTGCGCCCGAGCGCGTGTTCAGGGCCGATCAGATCGCCGCCGAGATCGTGAAGCGTTGCACCGGCGAGGCCAGTTTTGCGGCTATCGTGGATGATCTGGCGGCCACCTTCGGGGCGCCGCGGGAACGCGTCGAGACCGATGTTGCCAGCTTGCTGCAAGGACTGGCAGACAAGAAGCTGCTGGAATTGTGATGCCATGACTACTGACGGTCGACCACATGGGTATTCCCCCGCCAGTGGCCGCACGCCGAATCCACTCCACAACCCGCTCGGCCTCCTCGCCGAACTCACCCACCGCTGCCCGCTCGGCTGTCCGTATTGTTCGAATCCGCTTGAGATGGACGGACGGGGAAACGAGCTCGACACCGCCACCTGGGCCCGTGTGTTTCGCGAGGCCGCGGCGCTCGGCGTGCTCCAAGTGCATCTGTCGGGCGGCGAGCCGGCGTCGCGGCGCGACCTCGTCGACCTCATGGCTGCTGCGCGCGCCGCCGGCCTTTACACCAATCTCATCACCTCGGCTGTCGGCGTCAGCGATCAGCGGCTGCATGAACTCGTCGATGCCGGGCTCGATCATGTGCAGATCTCGATCCAGGACAGCGAGCCGAAATCCGCCGACCTCATTGCCGGCTATGCGGGCGCCTATGCCCGCAAGCGCGCCCTGGCCGCCGTCGTCGTCGCCCGCAAGCTGCCGCTCACGGTCAACGTCGTGGTCCACCGCGCCAATATCTCGCGCATCGATGAGCTTGTCGCCATGGCGCTCGACATCGGCGCATCCCGGGTCGAGATCGCCCACGTCCAGTATTACGGCTGGGCGCTGAGGAACCGTGCCGCCCTGATGCCGACCCGCCGGCAGGTCGAGGAGGCGGTCGGCCGCATTGAGCCGCTGCGCAAACAGCATCACGGCCGCATTGTCATCGACGCCGTTGTGCCCGACTACTACGCCCGCTTCCCCAAGCCGTGTGTCGGGGGGTGGGGCCGCCGCTCGCTCAACGTCACGCCGGCGGGGCGCGTTCTGCCATGCCATGCCGCCGAGTCGATCCCGGGACTCGAGTTCTGGTCCGTGAAAGACCATTCGCTGCGCGAGATCTGGGAACGCAACCCGGCCTTCAACGCCTTCCGGGGCACCAGCTTCCTGCCGCCGCCGTGCCAGACCTGCGAGCGCCGCGAGATCGATTTCGGCGGCTGCCGCTGTCAGGCCTTCGCACTCACCGGCGATGCCCGCGGCACCGATCCGGTCTGCCATCTGTCGCCGCACCATCATGTGGTTGAAGAGCAGGCGGCCATCCAGCAGGACAGGGCGTACGTTTATCGGCGGTTGTGACCGGGCGAGATGGATCCCGAGCGACCGGCGCAACGCCCGCGAGAGCGCGTTCGCCTCGCCGCAACCGGTCAATCAGCCTTGCGCGCCGCATCAGGCGCTCGCCAGCTGGCGCCAGACACCGGTGCGCCGGCCGAACCAGAATAGCGCGGACCGCCGCAGGCGAGGGTCGGGGCGCCGATTTCGCCGAGGTCTCGAAGGCCGAAAGCCAAGACCGGCGCAAAGCTGCCGGCGTATGATTGCCAGCCGCGAGAGCGGAGGATCCTTATGTCACGTCGGCCACGGCTTCGGCGGCGCGAAGGTCGTTGCGGTGAATTGGATCTCCGTGATCGCCTTGAGGCTGCGGGCGCCGTAGCGGAACGGAATGATCAGGCGCAGCGGTGCGCCGTGCTGCGGCGGGATCGGTTCGTCGTTAAGCTGCCAGGCCAGCACGACCTGCGGGTGCATGAGCGTCGTCATGTCCTCATCGATGAAATATCCGTCCGAGCCGACCAGGCGGCCATAATAAGCAAAGCTTTGTGCACCGATCGCCTGGGCAAAGTCGGAAAAGCGCACGCCTGTCCATTTCACCGTGCCGCGCGGCATCGGTGCGCCGCACTGCAGCCGCACGACGTAGGAGTGCCGCGGCAGTTTTTCGAGAACGTCGAAGGTCAACGTGCCCGAGAGCTTGGCGGTACCCCGCCCGTCGATCTTGATCTTCATCTTGCGCGCGTCGTACTCGCCGGCGGGTGTCTGGTTCTTCGTGCGCCACAGCACGCCGGTGATCGCGCCAGCCTCCTGGGGTGTGTACTCGAGCGCCGATCCATCGGGCTTGAGCGGCAACGTCGAGATGTTGCGAAGCTGGGTGTCCACCAAGCCCTCAGGCTGCGGCGCCGCCTGGGCCGCAGCCTCCTCAGGTTTGAGTCCTGCAAGCGATAATCCGGCCACGGCGGCGGCGGAAAACTGCATGGTCTCGCGTCGAGACATTTTCATGGCGCACCCCATATCGGCAGGCATTCTTAAAGCAAGGCGGTGTCAGCATAGCGCATTTGCAACCACGCGAACACTACAGATTGACCGTCTCAGTGTTCAGCGACTTCGGTTCCAAAACGATTCACGCTCGTTCCGCTTGCAAGTCCAAGATCATCGGAGCCGATTTCGGCCGAGTGGGCCTGCTGCCGCAAGGGCGCCCGCTGGCGTTCCTGCAAGTCCAAGGCGGCCAGTTTTTGCTTTGGTCGCCCGGCCGTCCCTCCTTCTGGACGAACCGCATGCAAGCTTGCTCAATGAATCTCCGGCTCGGCGATCCTCTCCCCCGCGAGCAGAAAATCGAAATCGCAGCCCTCATCGGCCTGCCCGATATGGGCCGAATACATCGCCCCGTATCCGCGCTGATAATGCGGTGCCGGCGGACGCCAGGCGCTGCGGCGGCGCGCGAGTTCTTCCTCGCTCACGTGCAGATGAATGCTTCGCGCAGCCGCATCGACCTCGATCTCGTCGCCGGTGCGCACGAAAGCGAGTGGCCCGCCGATGTAGCTTTCGGGCGCCACATGCAGGATGCAGGCGCCGTAGCTGGTGCCGCTCATGCGGCCGTCCGACAGGCGCAGCATGTCGCGCACGCCCGCCTTCACGAGCTTTCTGGGGATCGGCAGCATACCCCATTCGGGCATGCCGGGCCCGCCCTTGGGACCGGCATTCTTGAGCACGATGACGTGGTCAGGGGTAACGTCCAGATCGTCGCGATCGATCTCGCGCGCCATGTGGTTGTAGTCCTCGAAGGCGAGCGCGGGTCCGCGATGTCTGATGAGCCGCGGATCGGCGGCCGAGGGCTTCATGACGCAGCCGCGCGGCGCCAGGTTGCCGGTCAGCACCACTGTCGCGCCGGCGGTCGAGACCGGATCGTTGAGCGAATGGATGATGTCACCGAGATGCACCGTGGCGCCGTCGAGGCCAGCGGCGAGAGTCTTGCCGGTTACGGTGAGGCAGCCAAGATCGAGCCGATCGCGCAATTGCGCCATCAGGCCGCGGATGCCGCCGGCGTAATAGAAGTCCTCCATCAGGTATTTGCCCGAGGGCCGCACGTTGGCGAGCACCGGGACTTCGCGCGAAATGTCGTCGAAGCGCTGCATGGCGAGCGCGATCCCTGCGCGGCGCGCGATGGCGATGAGGTGAATGATGGCATTGGTCGAGCCGCCCATTGCCATGTGAACCCGGATGGCGTTGTCGAAGGATGCCGGCGTGAGGACGCGCGCCGGCGTCAGATCTTCCCACACCATATCGACGATGCGGCGGCCGGCCGCCGCGCACATGCGAATGTGGCTCGAGTCCACAGCCGGTATCGACGAGGCGCCGGGCAGCGCAAGGCCAAGCACTTCGGCGGTCGCCATCATGGTGGCGGCGGTGCCCATCACCATGCAGGTGCCGTGGGAGCGTGAGATGCCGCCCTCGATCTCGGCCCAGTCCTCCTCGGTGATGGTGCCGGCGCGTTTTTCGTCCCAGTATCTCCACGCGTCCGAGCCGGAGCCGAGGGTCTGGCCACGCCAGTTGCCGCGCAGTGCCGGGCCGGCCGGCACGTAGATTGCGGGCAACCCCATGCTGATCGCCCCCATCACCAGGCCGGGTGTAGTCTTATCGCAGCCCCCCATCAGCACCGCGCCGTCGATCGGATGGCTGCGCAGCAGCTCCTCGGTCTCCATGGCGAGAAAATTGCGATAGAGCATGGTGGTAGGCTTCACCATCGGCTCGGCCAGCGACATCGCGGGCAGCTCGACCGGCAGCCCGCCCGCCTGCAGGATGCCGCGCTTCACGTCCTCGGCCCGCGCGCGCAGGTGCCCGTGGCAAGCGTTGATGTCGCTCCATGTGTTGATGATGCCGATGACCGGCTTGCCGCCCCAATCCGGCGAATCGTAGCCCAACTGACGCAAGCGCGAGCGATGGCCGAACGCCCGCAGGTCGTTGACGCCGAACCAGCGGAAGCTGCGGAGCTCTTCAGGGCGTTTGCGGGTCATGGCAATCCAGCGGAGCGCTCGGCAGCTCTTTCAAACGACGTTGCAACAGGGGCCTCGGTCACTCGATCGACGCACCCGAGAACCTGACGGCCTGCTGCCATTTCTCGGTTTCGGACGCCATGACCTTGCCGAACTCAGCCGGCGTGCCGCCCATCGCAACGCCGCCGAGTTCGGCAAGGCGCAGCTTCATGTTGGCATCCGCCAGCGCTTCGTTGACGGATTTGTTGATCTTGTCGACGATGGCGGCGGGCGTGCCTTTCGGCGCCCCGATGCCGAACCAGGCGCTTGCCTCATAGCCCGGCACCGTATCGGCGACGACCGGCACGTCGGGCAGCGCCTCGCTGCGGAGCTCTGTCGTAACCGCGAGCGCGCGCAGCTTGCCGGATCTGATGAACTCGATCGAGGACGGCATGTTGTCGAACATGACGTCGACGGTGCCGGCAATGAGGTCCGTGAGCGCCGGTGCAGAGCCGCGGTACGGCACGTGAGTCATGCGGATGCCGGTCATTGCCATGAACAATTCGCCAGACAAATGCACCGACGTGCCGTTGCCGGACGATGCCATGTTGATCTTGCCCGGGTTGGCTTTGCCGTAAGCGATAAATTCCGCCGTCGTCTTAGCCGGAAAATTGGGATTGACCTCCATCACGTTCGGCACCCGGGTGATGCCGGCAACAGGAGCGATATCGCGCAGGAAGTTAAACGGAAGCCTCTTGTAGAGGGTTGCGTTGATGCCGTTGGCGGGGTTGACCAGGAGGAGCGTGTAGCCGTCGGGCGGCGCGTTCACCACCGCCTCGGTGCCGATGTTGTTGCCGGCACCCGGGCGATTGTCGATAACGAATTGCTGACCGAGATGCTCGGAGAGATACTGTCCGATCAGCCGCGCCACAAGGTCGGTGCTGCCGCCGGGCGGATAGGGCACCACCCATTTCACCGGCTTGGTGGGGTAGTCTTGGGCGCGCGGCGCACTGCAGGCAAGGCCAAGCGCCGCAACGGCAAGCGCTAACAGGCGGCCCGGCTTCGATAATCGCATGACGTCTCCCTCCCGATCGGCTTGCGGTGATGCGCTCTCTTGTCCCCGCGCCGGGGCGCGCTTGAGGTAAAGGTTAAGCGCGGTTTGGCGACAATCACAAGTGCGAGCAGTGCCGCCGAAATGACCCTGGCATTTCGAGAACAATTGACGCTGCGGCCCCAGCCGCGAACAGACCGTGCACAGCGAATGATCTGACGGGCAAGCGAGCTGCGCTCAATCCGGAAACGAAGCGGCGACGATTTTCGCGGCCCGATCGCGTTCCAGATCGGTTGGGGTGCGATCATGCGCAAAGCGGGCCGGTGGTCGTTGATGACTACGGGGGCGGAATTGTCCAGCCGTAATTTGCCGCAGCCGCGCCGGTGGCCTCGGCAAACCTCGACTTCGTGAAGTTGCGATCAGTTTCGAAGGCAGGCATAGACTGCTGCGCGGTGGGCGATTGTCATCTGAGGCTTCGGGTGGCGGCAGGTGATGTGGCAAACGGCAGGGAGGCAATCCGCGATGAGCGCTCAACACAATATCGACCGGATCCAGACGACTCACATCGGTAGCCTGCCCCGACCGCATGCCCTGCTCGATCTGATCAAGGCGAAGTCCAACGATCAGCCGTATGATCGAAATGCTTATGATGCCATCCTCAGGAGGTCGGTGGCGCAAGTCGTCCGCAGGCAGGCCGAGTGCGGAATCGACATCGTTACCGACGGAGAGTTCTCGAAGCCCGGTTTCTTCACCTACATCCGAGAGCGCCTCGAGGGGTTCGAATCGCGGCCAGACGTCAAGGTAAAACTATTCCAGCAGGAGGTCTCGGCCTTTCCGGAGTATTATGCGGAGTATTTCAAATCGGCCATGCTTGGCGGAGCAATCGTCAAACTCGACCCCGTGGTCTGCGTCGGCCCCGTCAAATATCGCGGCCAACAGTTCGTTCAGACGGACATCGCAAACGTAAAAGAGGCGGCCAAGGCCGCGGGTATCCCGGACCACCACGTCTTTCTTCCCGCCACCGCGCCATCGGGCGTGGGCACCAACGAATATTACAAGTCAGAAGAGGAATACTTTTACGCGCTCGCCGAAGAATTGACAAAGGAGTACAAGGCGATCGCAGATGCAGGAATTCTGGTTCAGATCGACGACCCATTCTTGCCGGACATTTTCTTTGAACCTGGCCTCGACAATGCACAAAAACGCCGGCGCGCCGAGATTTACGTCGAGGCGACCAATACGGCTCTGAAGGGGATTCCCGCTGATCGAGTGCGGTTCCACACCTGCTACGGCATCAACGAAGGACCCCGTATCTACGAGGCCGCGCTCTCCGACATCATCGCGTATGTGCTGAAAATCAATGCTGGCTCCTTCAGTTTCGAGGCGGCGAATCCGCGCCACGAACATGAATACCATCTGTTCGAGACGGTGAAGATCCCAGACGGCAAGGTGCTGTGTCCTGGGGTGATCACCCATGCCAGCAACATCGTCGAGCATCCCGAGCTGATCTGCGAGCGGATCCTGCGTTATGCCAATCTCGTTGGCCGCGAGAACGTGATTGCGGCGGCGGATTGCGGATTTTCCTCGCAAGCGCTCTACCAGACCGAAGTGCACCCCACGGTTGTCTGGGAGAAGTTCAAGGCCATGCGTGAGGGCGCGGACCTGGCGACGCGCAAGCTGTGGAAGGATTGAATCCCAGCTTGGCAGCATCCTGGCCCAACCAATCAGGAGTCTTCATGACGCACCGGTCACTTGGTCTAGACCGGCACCGCGCGAACCATAATGGCGCGGTCAGCGTGCAGCAGCATCGCGGCCGCGGCAATGCGCGAGGCCTCACCTCCAGCTTGGCGGCCCGACACAGCGGTTTCGGGGCTTTGCGGTTTCGGGGCTTTTCCACCCTTTCCAATCAATGCGAGGACCGGCACACTTTCGGGACATCGTTTAGCGCTTTCATGGTCAAGCAATTGAATCAACAGCGTGTTCTCAGGATCGACGAGCGCGGCACAGGCCTCATTAAGGCGTTCCTTCGATGCCGACTGGTCCGAGCGCAGGGTGATCAACAGATATTCCTTGCGCCGGATAACCCGTTTACGGGATTCGATGATCTGTCTCGCATCGGACATTTCCCTGTTGTGCAGCGGCAATAGTGTCTCATCGATCGCCCTCGCCAGTGCGGCCTTCACCGCCCGCTCAAACTCGGCCTGCAGTCTTCTTTTTTCCTGCCGGATGGCGGCTGCCAATTTCTCCCGTGCACCGATCGACAAAGTTTGGGGATCGATTTGCAGTTCGGACCGGTTGCGTAACCGCCCGATAGATTGGTTGCGTAACCGCTCAAGCTCAGCCTGTTGCTCGGCGACCTTCTGTTCGAGCGCCCTGCTGCGTTGCGCGCGGCGCTCGCGCCATTGGGC
>JASHRR010000857.1 GCA_030037185.1 Xanthobacteraceae bacterium
AATCTTGATGCGATATCACCAAGCGATTCCCAACCAAGAAGAGGAGAACAACAAGAGGACCACACAAGAGGACTATACAAGAGGACTATCCAAGAGGAGACGAACATGAGGAAGTCGGTAATTGCCGGACTGGCACTGTGGGCGGGGTTCGCGGCATTCGCCGGAAAGGCCCAGGCATACGTAAACTATCCGTGGTGTATTATAGGAGACACGAGATCTGTTGATTGCGTCTTTTCGAGTCGTGAGCAATGTGCTCAGGATGGGCGGAATCGGGGGTTTGGCGGCCAGTGCATGCGAAACCCCTTCTACAACCCTGCAAGAGGTAATGTCGTGACGCAGGCCTCGACCAGGCCGAGGACGGCGCACGAAGGTCGCCCTACATCTGAATCGAAATAGCCTTGGCCTTGGTAGTATCACCATCAAGCTCGGCCGGCTGGCTAGTTCAGCCGGCGGGGTCCCGTCCGTTCAGCGAGAACGCCTGATCGAACAAATGGAGAAAAAGTAGGACAGCTCATCACTCTCCAAAATCCAACGAAGCCGTCCATGGTGGTCGCATCGTAAAATCACACCGAAGAGTACCGCCAAAATAAGCACACCCGCCATTCTGCTCGGTGTGCTCAACACCAGGCCATGATGAGACAATATGATGCGACCCCGGCTATCGCATCAAGGATGACGGTGCGGGTTGGTCTTTTAGTCTTTTGGGATGGGTCTGAAAACCGGGAGGGGATTATGCGAATTGCGGCGCTTGCCATAACTGGAATGCTTGCCGCGTGCGTTGCGTTTCCTGCCGCTGCAGCCAAGAAAGGCCCATCGCAGGCTGTGAGCGCGACAGCAACATGCACTCAGCTGAAATCGGAATGCCTATCAGTAGACTACGGCTCGGGTCGCTTTGCTTACGGTTGCAGTTTCCTGGGAGGCGGGTGGGCAGCGCCCGCGCCGTACTGCAAGAACCTTTGCAACTTTACATGGGAACAATGCATGAAGAGCGGATTCTGGGAGGGGCGTCTTCTTCACCGCCCGGCCGAACGCCGTTAAGTGTTGATGCGATGTGAGCAGGCGCGGGGGAATGAACTCGATGGTGTCGCATTCTGCGCGCAGGCTACTTACCTAGCGGCCAGCTCGGAATAGCTCGCCAGCAAAGCGATTGGTAACGCCTCTGCGTCTTCTGGGGCAAAGCAGAGCACCACGAAGTCGCTGTCATCACGGCGCAGAGGGTACGTGAGCGGCGTCGCCGATAGGGCGGCTGAGCGCTAAATGTCACTTCACTGTTCTTGAGGCCCCGCACCTTTTCGGCCGGCAGCACAACGTGGTGCGGCCAGTTTCGCTGAAGGTCGGCATAGGTGATTTCGCCTTTGAGGTGGGTCATCGCGTCAACGCCATCAGCCCATCTGGCGCGCGCTGCTGCGCGGTCCATCGGTTCCAAAGCTCACTCCTCTCCCGCTGCACCGCGATGCTGGCGGGATTGCGGACCTCGATCCACTCGCGCCACGGGCCGGATCGATAGGTCCCATTGACCGTCTTCGATGCACTCGGCGCCAAGCCGGCAGGCATGCGCGAAGACAATAGGGCCGTCGTGCGTCGCCTCAAAGAACAGCGAAGTGACTACCCGTCACCGGATCGGGTGACGGCTCCCATTCTCCATAATCGCCTGGCGCCCCGTACCCGTTCGCGGTTGACCCTTGGTGCCGGATTGATCTTCGTGGCTGCCGGCGATAACTTAAGTTCTGCGGTGCAAGCCGCACCCGGGCCCGCGGGAAGGGTTGAACCCACTTGCATCTTTTAAACAGCGTCTGAGTGAGCCTTTGTGCAGCCGGCTTTGCGGGTCGACGGCGATTGATGCACGGAGGACTCCAATGGACAAATTGCCTCATCGGGCCAATCTTGCCTATCTGAAAAAGCAAGCCAAAGACTTGATCCGTCTCTATCGAGACGGCAACCCCGAAGCGATCACCCGGTTTCGTGAATCATTGCCAGCGGCCGCGGGGCGGAGCGATGGGGAGATTGCGGCGCTCGGACTTCGTCTGCACGACGCACAGTCCTGTGTCGCGCGCAGCTACGATTTTGCCTCCTGGGCGGACCTGCGGAGGTACGTCGAAGTCCAATCAGCGTCCCGCGACGATCATGCAGCCCGCGTGCTGCATTGGCTTAGGCTTGTCTATTCCGGCGATGTCGACGGACGGGGAATCGATCGGGCTAATCCCCGCATCGCCGCTCGGGTGCTGATCGAAAGCCCAGATGTCGCGGCCGGCAGTCCCTATCTCGCCTGTGCGGTCGGCGATGAAGACGCGCTACGGGTGGCGACCAAGGCCGAGCCGGCCTGGGTTAGTCGACCGGGCGGACCGCTGCGATTACCGCCGCTTCTCGCCATCACGCACTCAAGTCTGTGCCAAATTCCGGAGTTTCGCGAGCGCCTGCATCGGTGCGCGAGATTTCTGCTCTCGGCCGGCGCCGATCCGAACCAGCGGATCGGTCTGCGTTGGCCGCCAGCGTCCGTGAGCGCGCCGGACGACGATCACCCTTTGTCGGCGCTCTACGGCGCGGCGGGAAAGAATCACGATCTGGAGCTGACGAAAATTCTGCTCGATGCGGGGGCCGACCCCAATGACGGCGAATCACTCTACCACTCGCTGGAGAGTTTCACCTGCACCCGCATGCTGTTGGAGCATGGCGCTCGCATCGACGGGAACAACGCCTTTTACCATGCGCTCGACTTCGACAATCTTGCCGCGCTCGAACTGCTGCTGCAGCATGGCGGCGACCCGAACGAGCCCCTGGTCAATTCACCCCATACCGAATGGGGTTCGCCGCTGCTCTGGGCCATCAAGCGGCGACGATCGCGCCCGCAGGTCGCCGCGTTGCTGCAGGCGGGTGCAGATCCCTCGGTGTCGACGCTGAGCGGTGTCAGCGCTTACAGCCTGGCCTTGCAGCTCGGACTTGGCGAGGTCGCCGAACTCATACGTGAAAACGGCGGAGCGAAGCCCATCACCGAAGAGGAAGAGTTCATTGCGGCGTGCGCCCGTGGCGACGAGGCCGAGGCCCGACGCATCCGCTCCAGGCGGCCCGACCTGCCTGGCGCGCTAACCGAGACGCGGCTGCGCTTGCTACCGGACTTGGCGGCGGAGGGCGGCGATGAGGGGGCGAGACTAATGGTCAAGCTCGGTTGGCCGGTCGGGGTGCGTGGCGGTGACTGGAATGCGTCCGCACTCAATCTCGCCGTCTTTCGCGGCAATGTCGCATTGACGCGATTTCTTCTGGAACACGGTGCAAGTTGGCAGGAGGAACACGGCCATGGCGACAATGTCTGCGGCACGTTGGGGTGGGCGTCATGCAACGAACCGATCGAGAATGGAGACTGGGTAGGCTGCGCGCGGGTGCTGCTTGAGCATGGGATGCCTGGAGCGACGCTCGATCCCGAAAATCCGGAGCGGGTTCTGATCGCCGGTTGCAGAAGGCGCTTTTCCGATGAGGTCACC
>JASHRR010000858.1 GCA_030037185.1 Xanthobacteraceae bacterium
GGCGTCGAATTTCGGCGGCTTTCCCGGTTTCACGTAAACATTGATAAACTCGATAGTATTGTTCTCGATGATGTTGCCCGGATACGGGTAGCTGCCGAACATCATCTTGGACGTCTGCTTCTGCCAGATAAACAGCGCGTAGCGCTCAAACTGCGTTTCGGAGAGGATCTTGTGCTCCATATCACAGGCAATGTTCTTGAGGTGCCGCGTATGCTGCCTGATCATCTGCTTCGGAATGGGCATGATTGGCGCGTTGACGCACAGCTTCCCATTTGGGCGGAGCACTCTTGCGCACTCCTGCCAGACCGTCTGAATGTCGTCGAGATATGCGCCGTAGGATGCCCATTCGCACCCGCCGCCATCGTATTCGACGGCTGTCCAATAGGGAGGCGAGGTAATGACGAGATCGATAGAGCTGTCGGGAAAATCGGCCATGACGCGCGCCGCGTGGCCGACGAAAACCCGGTCAACGAATTGGTCGATCGTGTTTGGTTTTTGCGGTCCTGGTCGCATTTTCACCTTACGGATCGGCGGAACGCCGCATGTAGTTTACGCTGAGAACAGCTCCGCACCAATTGCTTCTCGGGTGTTTTCCACCTTTATGCGCTCGCTGGCCCGCACAGAGCGAAGCGACTTTCGTCTTTTGATTATCCCGCGTATGCTCACTGGCGCAGTCCCTGCGACCACCTGAAAAATCTCAGCGCGGGGACTCCAGGCGGAACGTTAATTCGGCTGGAGGGCAAGCGCGCGCCGCCGCCCGTAGCCGTAGCCGACCTCCTCGCTGTAGCAGGCGACAACGTTTCCAGTTGATGTCATTTAACGACTCCGACCTTGAAAGATGCTCTCGCTCGCACGGCTACCCGGCCGACATGCACACCTGCGGGCGCCGTTAGGCACCTCTGCCCGCACCATTCGCCGGTCTGAATGGACGACTTTGATGCGGGTGAGATACCGGGGAAATGAGATTGGTGCGGCAATAATCGCCGCGCCCCTTGCCTTAATTTCTGGCGTTGGTATCCGCCACCCCACGAGCGTCCCCACTGCGCCGACGCACGCAGCCTCGCGCGAATGCGTCTTTTTGGATGCCAAGTCTCAAACGATTGACTTTGGTGCGACCGCCGCAAGACGCCTCCAAACCAGTAGCCACCAAAGCCTCGTACAAGGCCCAGCGTGTGGCGTCGACGGCGGCAGCGTCCTTTAGCGGCGCCTTAAGTTGCGCCTTGATGGCAGCAAGGCGTTTGTGATCGGGGCTTGTCTGCTGTCTTGCCGTTTCGAGCCAGGAGCTGAGGAAGCACCCAGCGTGCGTCTTGAACCTGTCTGCAAGGTAGCTTGGGGCCGTAGTCCCAAGACCGGTAACCTCGGCTTCCCTGCCCCTTGGGGGGCCCGAAAGCCCCCTCCTCAACGGCTTTAGCTGTTAGGAGAAGGATGGGTTACTGCAATCCGTCACAACTTGAATGTCTCATAAACCGAGGGATGAAACATCTCCTCGACCTTCATCAACCGCGGTGACAGGCCCTGCGCATGATGGTGGCGCAGAAAATATTCCAGCCCGTGTCGGTTTGGCTCGACGCCGTAGGACCAGAAGTCGTCGCCCATCAGCTCGCGCACCGATTTGAGGGTCTCCTCGACGAAGGGCAGCGTCACCTTGGTGGCGGAGGTGTCGCTCAACGCCGCGAGCGCGGCGGTTTTTGATTGCTCGAAGGCCTTGAACACCGCAACCGGCAGCCACCGATGCTTGTCAACAAGCGTGCGACGAATCCCGATCAAATGCATGATCGGAAATATCCTGGTCCGTCGATACCAATCCTTTGCGGCCGCAGCCGGATCGCGAAACAGCCAGCGAACATGAGGGTGGCCGCGGGCGATGAACGACGGGGGCCGCGGCGCGATGAAGCCGTCGATTTCGCCCTGTTCGAGGAGGCCGGAAATCGTCGCGCCTTCCGGCGCGTTGTCGAGCCGCACACCCGCCGGCAGTTTCACGGCGATTTTCTCCGGACGTCCGGCCTCCTCGATACCGCCGCGGATCCACACGATGTCGGCGGGCTTGACGCCGAAATCGTCCTCGAGGATCGCGCGCGCCCACACATTGGCGGTGAGCTGATATTCGGGCACGCCGACCTTGCGGCCCCTGAGATCGGCCGGCTCCGTGATGCGGTCGCTGCGCACGTAGATCGAGGTGTGGCGGAACGCCTTCGACACGAAGGCCGGAATGCCCACATAGGGACATTCGCCGAGCGCGGTCTTCACGGTGTAGCTCGACAGCGACAATTCGCAGACGTCGAAATCGACCGAGCGGAAGGCACGGAAAAAGATCTCCTCCGGCGATAACGTCATGAACACGGGATCGACGCCGTCGATGCGGACCGCGCCTGAGATCAGCGGGCGGTTGCGATCATAGTCGCCGATCGCGACGGATATACTGAGATTGGGCATGGGCGCTTGCCTTTCTCGCGAACATCAAGACAGATAGCGCGCTTGTTGCCGCCCTGCCAACTCATTGAAGCCAAAGCGATCGCGTCTGGCGCTGGCTCCTGCCTCCCCGGGCTTTGCGCCGGCCAGTGAGGGTGCGTTCAGGTGGGCCCAATTGCTGCTCAGAGCCTTTGGCGACGCCCCTCACCGCAATCAGCGCGAAAACGTTGCGACCTCTGCCCGCAAGCAGGCTGCGGACCAATATGTTCACACCCGCAAGCGCTCCACCGGGTCCGCCGGCGCCACGTCGATCATCCGCAGCTGAATGCGCTCGCTGCCCTGCCAGCGGTCGATAGCGAGCGTCCCGGCCACATGGACGGCGCGCCCCCGATTGTTGAGCACGGCCTCTCCGAGCTTTTGCCCGGCAGCGCGGAATGCGATGGCGTTGATGGTCGCGCCATCGCGCGATCGCAGCCGGGCGCGCACATGAGCTTTCGCAACTTCTTCGGCGTGGGCGATGGTGTGCGCGGCAAGGGCGATCACCGGCTCCGGATTGCCGGCGCCGAACGGCCCTGCGGCGGTGAGCATCGCCAGCAGTTCCGCGCTGACCGCCCGCGCCGTCACGGCGGCGTCAACCAGCAACACGTCGTCGCGCCGCGCGGCTTCGACATCGGCGCAAAGGCGGCTTTGAAGAAAAGCCCGAAACTCGCCGAGCGCGCCGGCCTTGAGCGTGACGCCCGCCGCCATGGCATGCCCGCCGCCTTTGATGAGCAGCCCCTCGGCGACCGCGTGGCGCACGGCACGGCCGAGATCCACGCCCGGGATCGAGCGCCCCGAACCGGCGCCGATCTCGCCGGGTCCCAGTGCCACCGCAAACGCCGGCCGGCCGAATCGCTCCTTGAGCCGCGCGGCCACCAGTCCGACCACGCCCGGATGCCAGCGCGGCGACGCCGTGACGACCACGGAGCCCTTCTCTTCGATGCCGAGCGCCGCCATGGCCTCGGCTTGCGCCTCTGCGACAGCAGCAAGCTCGATCTCCTGTCGCTCGCGATTGAGGCGGTCCAGTTGGGCAGCAAGCGCCGCCGCAGCTGTCGGATCGGTGCATAGCAGCAGCTCCGCGCCAAGATCGGCTCGACCGATACGGCCGCCCGCGTTGATGCGCGGCCCCAGCAGGAAGCCGAGATGCCATGGCTCCGGCGGCCCGCTCAGCCGCGACACGTCCATTAACGCCGTCAGGCCGACGCGCCCGCGCCTGCGCATCGCAATCAGTCCCTTCGCCACAAAAGCACGGTTGAGCCCCCTGAGCGCCACGACGTCGGCGACGGTGCCGAGCGCCACCAGGTCGAGGAGCTCCAGCAAGTCCGGTTCTGGCCGCGCCGCGCCCCAGAAGCCGCGCCGGCGCAGCTCCCGGTTGGTCGCCACCACCACCAGAAAGACGAGCCCAACCGCGGCGAGGTCTCCGAGGCCCGACAGATCGTCAAGCCGGTTCGGATTGACCAGCGCCACCGCCGGCGGCAGAATCTCATCGGCCTGGTGGTGGTCGATCACCACCGTGTCGAGGCCGAGTCGCTGCGCCGCCGCAAGCGGCTCGATGCTGGTGGTGCCGCAATCAACCGTCACCAAGAGATTGGCGCCGCGTGCGGCGAGGGAAGCGATCGCCTCGATGTTCGGGCCATAGCCCTCGAAAATGCGATCCGGAATATGAATCAGGGGTTCTATCCCGGCACTGCGCAGGAAACTTGCAAGCAGCGCAGCAGAGGTTGCGCCATCGACATCATAGTCGCCCAAAATCGCAACCTGCTCGCGGCGCATCACAGCCTCGACCAGACGGCTTGCCGCCCGTGTCATATCGACGAGCACATCGGGGTCCGGCATCAGCCGCTTGATGGTGGGATCGAGATAGGCCTCGACGGCGTCGACTTGCACGTTGCGCCCCGCCAGGATGCGGGCGAGCATTTCCGGCACGCCATGGCGTTGACCGATCGCCAGCGAGCGCGCATTGCCGCGATCATCAAGGCGGTCGCACCATGGCCGCCCGGTCGCCGAGCGCTCCACCCCAAGGAAATGGCGATTGGACTGTCCTCGCATCATCACGTTGCGCACCCGCCGCAATGTGCCGATTCGGCGCGTTTTTAAGAGTTCAGCGCAAATGGAGCCCGCCGGCAACGGAATTGATCAGGGCTGTTGATGTTTCGGGCGGCCGCAACACTTTCGCGCATGCCGTTATCAGGTCTCACAAAGCCATTGCGTGCGTATCGATCTCATTGGCGGCGAATCGGACATCGCGAAAGACGCTGGGCGACAGTGTCTGCAACGCCAATGACCGGCGTGATCAACGCAGAAGAATGACAAATTTAGTCGCAAGCTATCTGGCAATCGGCACGGCAATGATGTGATTCGCGGCGAGATCACGCTCGCCAGATGTTCGAATCGCGCTCAAGAAGGATTACCAGCGATTGCTCGACCACCTTCGCGCCGAATTGAAACTGCGGACGCGAGGATGTGGTGATCAATCGCGTGGCAGCGAGCGGCACTAAACCGGCGGCGGGATCGCGCGGTCGCTGTGATGCTGCGGAGAGCTAAACCCTTGTTGAGCCGCGGCTTAGCCCGGTGAGGGGGATCCTTCGGATTTCGCCGCGCAGAAAAAAACACAAGCCTGCGGCTGTGGTCGGGGCGCAAGCGGCGCTCCCTTCTCGGCGGTTGAAACATTAACGCGAACAGATCTATGCCTGATAGGCATGAAACGCGTTGCGAACATCCAACTGACGCCGACGGCAGAGCAGGTGAAGTCGCTTCGCGGTACGCTTGAACGCTGCAACGTCGGCTGCAACATGATTTCGCGGCGAGGTTTCGAAGCTCGCACGACGCGTCAATACGCCTTGATAAAGCTTGTCTATCATCAGCTGAGAGAGGAGTTCGCGCTTACCGCTCAGGCCGCT
>JASHRR010000859.1 GCA_030037185.1 Xanthobacteraceae bacterium
AGCGCCAAACCTTCAACCGCATGCACCTTGCCGGATTCATTCAGGAAGACCCAACCGATCAGGAATAAAGTCGGCCGAATCACGGCCCTGACGACCACCTCCGCAGGTCCCGAAATCTGCAGGATAACTTTGCAGCATGGCTGGCGTGAAAGCAACGTTGCAGGAGGCTTGCGCAACCTGCAGCCGGACACCGGCGGCAGGCAGGAACACGAGAGGTAGAAGAATGCAACATAGACTGGCGGTCGCCAACACATTGCCACGCTGCAATCGCCGGGCGCGCGCCGAACGGACCTTTGCCAAGACGTTCCGGCATGCGTGCAGATAGGACGCTGGCAACGGCAGCTAGGCGTACCCGGCCTGGCTGCGCTACCGCGGCGCGTATCGGCAACAGTCAACGCCCGGCACCGCACGCGACGAAATTCCAAATTCAAGAAATCCGGCTAGCCAGCAAACGGCGTATGTCCTTTTTGCACGCTCTCGCCCGATTCCACGGGCGCGGCGTCATTGCCCGGCGCCCGTCGCTTGAATTCCACCACGTTGGCCACCGTGCAGGTGAAATTCCGAAGCTCGTCGGGCGAAATCGCGTGCAATCTTGTTTGCAGGTCGAGCAAAGCCATCGCAAGCAAACGCGAGGTGTCGTCGAGCGCCAGCGCCTGCGCCACCTTGGCGCTCCTCGAAAGTCGATCGATCAAGACACGAATTTGTTGATTGCGATCGGTCATCGTTTTCTCCTCAACAACTCGGCATTGATCGGGCTCTCGCTCATCCAACTGCGCGTGGTGGCGATCTCGCCGTAAACCCCCACGATACCGGTTACCGCTGCGTGAACCTCTGCGGCTGAAAGTTCGCCGAGCCGGTGGCTTGCGGAAGCGTCAGCCAGATATAAAAATCGATGCTTGCGATGGAAGGCATCGATCGCAGTCGAGAGGCAGGCGGTCTCGCCGGCAAATCCCGCGAGAGCGAAATGACCTCCGCAACCGTCCATGAACTGGGCGAACAGCGTGCTCGAATAGCAAGATGGATTCTCTCGATCGAAGACCATATCGGCGCCGGTTGGTTCGAAGCCCGCTATCCACCCGCTGAATGCGGTGGCTCGATTGAAATAGGCGGAACGGCTGAACTGGCGCAGAAAGGCGACCGGAAAGCCCTTCGATCTCGCGTGCTCGAGTGCGGCACGGCAGTTGGCGAGTGCCTCGTCGGCGCAGGGCAGAGCCATCAGGCGGGAACCGGCGACATATTCCTGCTGCATATCGACGAGAACGAGGCACGGGGCGACCGATGCGTCGGACAAAGCCCTCAAATAAATGACCTGATTCACGCGGCAGCTCCTTCAGCAGCAGGCAGCCTGACACCGCGTGCTCTCGAGCGCTCCAGAATGCCGGCCTCCTGCCAGCTGCCTTCGGGGCGGATGACCACGTAGGGGTCAGTCTCGAACGATATTGTTTTGGCTGCGCGTTCCGTATGGCAGACCATTTGGATATACTCGAAATCCGAGAACATCAGTTCAGGCCGGCCATCGGAAATAGCAAAGCCGCACTTGCTCCAGAATGTTGTCAGGCGTTTTTGCGCGTAGCAACATATCAGCGTGTAGCCTTTGGTACGGCAGAACTCGACGGCGGATCTGACAAGCTTGCGGGCCAAACCACGGCCGCGGAATTCCTTGCGCACAACCAATCGTTCCAGTTTGGCAAAATCAGCGAAGTACCGAATTCGCAGGCAGCCCGCCGGCTCATCGCCGACATAACCGACCAAATGGGTCGCCGTGAAGTCGTTGCCGTCGAATTCCTCGTCATAAGGGCACTTCTGTTCACCGACGAACACCGCGCCCCGGATCACCGCAGCACGCATGAAATCGTCCATCGTGCGCGCGACGCGAACCGAGAGCTGCGGCTCCGACAGCCGACCCGGCATCGCACAGAAAGCCGTCTCCTGGTGACGCGTCGTTGAGCGGCGGAACAGGTGGAATTGAGGCGCCGTGCTGCCAGCGAGCTTGGGGGCGAGCCGAAATCCCATACCTTCGACAAAGCGCGCAGCCTCGCTGTTGATCGACCAGCTGTAGACGTCGACATCGTGGCAGTGCAGGCTCCAAATCTTTTGCATGACGAGCGGCGCTCCGGCGGCAAGCTTGCCGGGGGCGTAGACATGCCACACGTAGATGCCGGCCGGCTTCTCGTGCTGGGCTGAAATGACGGAAAGAGGCGGATTGCGGCGCTCCAAGGTTCCATCGAGAAGCTGGGTCAGCCCTCGCCGCGTCAGCGGCAGGAACGAAACGTACCCTTCGCCAACCGGCGCGCTGACATTAAACCGGTCGCGATGTGCAATCGCCCAGAAGCAATCCGGATTATACGATGCGACGCGCTGGACAACTTCCGCGCTTGTCAGCATGGGGATTGACTTTCGCGCCCGATCCATAAGCGTCGCGATCTGCGCGCCCGCCACATTGAAGACAACAAGGCGGCGCGCAAGCGCAAGGATTGCCGGATCGTCGAGCCGGCGGGTCGATCGCTGTGCTTCGCAGCCAAGATTGCCGGTCCCGGAGACCCGAGCGTCATGAGCGGTCATGTTCGATCCCCCTTTTACCCATGCGCCTTAATCTGTTATCTTTTTAGCTTCAGATGGGGTGTGGCGGTGCGATCGAATTCGACTATCGGTGCTCACGAATTTGAGCACGTGCGTGCATCATGCGGTGGCGCGCGCCCCGATTGGGAGAGCATTCGGACTTTCCTCGAGGTGGCGCGTTCCAACAGTTTTCGCACCGCAGCGACCCGCTTGGGCATGACCGGCCACGGCATTGCGCGGCGGATCGAACAACTGGAACATCAGATCGGTGCGATGCTGTTCACGCGTCACCGTGACGGCGTCCGCTTGACTGGGGCCGGTCGCCACTTGCTCTCCTGCGCGGAGCAGATGGAGGAAGCGTCGCTTGGCTTTGTCCGGCGACGCGGCATGCTTGCCCAGCCGCTTCGGGGCGAAATCAGGATTGCATGCACCGAAGGGCTGGGAACATTCTGGCTGACGCCGCGGCTTCTCGAATTTGCCCGCGCGCATCCTCAGATCCTGGTCGATCTGTGTTGCTCGATGCAGCGGCCTGACGACTTGGTGGCAAGGGCGCAGGCCGATCTTGCGATACAGATCGCCCAACCCGTGCCGCGCGACCTCATGACCCGAAGAATCGGTCGCATGCACATCGTGCCGTGCGCATCAAAGTCCTACATTGATACATATGGGCTGCCCAAGTCTAAGCAGGAAGTTGCTGAACGCCACCGCATCGTCTTGATGTTCGCCGACCAGGGCAAGGCGCAGGATTTGTACAATGAGCAGTATCCCGAACGGTCGCAGACCGGTTTTGTTGCAATGCGCACCAACGTCAGTACGGCTCTCTATGCGGCTATCGTCAGCGGCTTGGCGGTGGGGTGGCTGCCAACATACTGCTTCGCAATCGGCGCGTCGGTGATCCCGCTCGACCTCGATTGGGTTTTTTCCTTCGACATCTGGCTGAGCTACCACCCCGATCTGGGGTCGATACCGCGGGTTCGCCGGATGATCGATTGGGTGATCGAGCAATTTGACTCTCAGAAATGCCCCTGGTTCCGGGACGATTTCATTCACCCCGCCGCGTTCGAGAAGCGCTTACCGAAAGGATCGCCCGGAGAGATTGATGCTGCGTTCGGCCAATCCAAAACAGAGCCGCGCTAGCCCTATTTCTTTTCTCAGGCGGCACCCGGCGAAGCGTCCCCATGCGGGCATCGCTGAAGCGGTCGAAAGAAGGGGATGGCGCAAGGCAAGCCTGGTCGAGGCGATCGATGCTTTTTTCGCCGCCGCGTGAGGCGGCGATGCCCGAAGGAAGGCATTCGCGAGGTGAAGGCCCGAAAGAGGTCGAGGCCGCTCCGCAGAAGACAACTTCAATTAATGGATTGCGCGCGCGCCTTCGCCGTGGCGCGACCTGCCGGGAGTATTTCGGCAAGCGGTTTTTTGGTAGTCGATCCGTCGAGGCCGCCCGCCGGGCCCGGTTGTCCAACTCGGCCATCGGTGAGTTGTCGAGGTCAAAAAAAAGCGAGCGTCTCGCAGCCGACGCCGGCCTCGAAACGGCGCGACACGCGCCGGTCTGCGAGGTCGATCACATGAACGGTCCCGTCGCCCTGGCAGGCGACGAACAGCGCCTCCTCATGAAAAGCGCCATCCATCGGCTGCTGGCCGACTGCCATCGTGGTCTGCCGACCGGAGCTTGAGTCGATCAGCGTGGCGGTAGCGCTGCGCAAGCTGGTGACGAGGAGAATTTCGCCTTCCGGGCTGTAGCGGGCGATCTGTGCGGGCTCCGGCACGCCATCAAGCGGCACCGTCCGGATGATCGCGAAGCTCGAGGGGTCGATCAGGAACAGCGCCGGCTCCTCGTCGTCGACGGCGACAAGCAACTTGCCGTCGGGTGAAATCGCCAAGCCAGCGAGCCGATGCGGGGTCTCCACCTGCCGCGCCAGTCTGCGTCCCGGCACGTCGATCACCGAGATCGATGCGTCTTCTTCGTTCTCGGTAAACAGCCAACGCCCGTCCGGCGCGATGGCAAGGCGGTGCGAATTGGTGGACCCGGTTTCTATTGCGTCGACAACCCGATTGTTAGCGAGATCAACGAGCGCGACCACGCCGCTGTTCTCGCAGGTGATGTAGAGCAGACCGTCGGGCCCGATCTGCAGGCCGTGGGGCGCCGCATAGGGTGAAAGATCCACGTCCGCCACGTGTCGGCGCCTCACAAGATCGACGACGGACAGCAAATGGCCGGGGTTGGGATTTCGGCCATGAATGCCGTCGCCATAGATGGGGACATAGGCGGTCAAGGATTGTGGCGCGACCAGCAGCTCATGCGGCAGACGTTCGAAGTCGTCGAGAACATGCGCCGTTGCGTAGTTATTGGGGTCGAGGAAAAGCACTTTGCCCCCCATTTTGTCGACCGCAATCAATCCTCGGGCACTGTTCTTATTCATTTGCTTCCGTCTTTCCATTCGATGCGAAATCTCTTCGCGGTTTTCCCTCATCCACGGACGCGCTCCTCTGGCGCGTTTGCCGCCAGGCGCGTCAGACCCGAGGCAGCGTAATCGAGCTCAACCTCACCGCCGAACGCTCCAACGTGGCCGATGACAAGGATTGCTCCCGGTCGTTCGTACAGCAGCATTGGCAGTGGCGAGCGCGGACCTTGGAGCGGAACCGTTCCTCACTCTTTGCCAATCCCTCCTCAGCATGTTTGCGCCCGGTGATGTGCTCAATCGCGGTGACGAATAGGATTGACCTGTCGCTCCGACGGCGCTGATGATCTTCCTGCGCCCGACGATCGCGCCGTCCTCGCGAGATAACGCTTGTCCACGTCAGCAGCTGTCGCGCTTTCGCTCGTGCATAAGTTTGA
>JASHRR010000860.1 GCA_030037185.1 Xanthobacteraceae bacterium
TTGTGACATGTTGAATCCGAGTATCACAGCAACTCTGGCAAGAGTTTCAGATCGACGAGAACTTCGATACTGCGAGCGGCACCCGGTTGCCGTCTGATGAAGCCTGCACGTTCGAGCGTCAGCACCATTTGGTGAACTGAAGGCGGTGCGACGCGAAAATATTGCTGGATGTCGGCTTCTGCCGGTGGCCGGCGATGCAGGCGGGTGTACAGGTGGATATACGCCAAGTATTGCCCCTGCGTGGGCGTGAAGGTTTTTGCGGAAGGACTCACTCCGGCCATCCGATTTAGTTGTTCGTCCGTGCCTCCGGCGAGCAGGAGGCATCGATGAACATACATCATCGGGTCGAACTCAGCCAAACCGAACGCGGGCCGCCACCGCCACGCGGGTGCAGCGCGCGCAGATTTTGCTGGCTGCGGATGCCGGCGCCAGTGACGAGGATCGCGAGCAGCGTCCGGGTAGGCGGCTCGACCGTCTATCGGACCAAGCGCCGCTTTGTGGTCGGCAACCGGGGGGCCGCTCAGCGTCCGCACCCTGGAGCCGACCGCAAGGTCTCCGGCAAAGAGGAGGCCCTGCTGGTCGCAACAGCCGGTTCGAACCCGCCCGAAGGCCGCGCTCATTGGACGCTGGAACTCCTGGCCGGTGAGCTGTCAGGCTCACCGAGCACGGCAACATCTCTCGCCAGACCGCGCGCCGTCGTCTGGCGGAAAATGAGCTCATCCCGCAGGTCGACGGCGAGTTCGTCGCCCGCATGAAAGATGTGCTCGATTTTCTAGGCTGAAGATCCTGATCCGAAGCAGCCGATGGTCTGTTTGGACGAAAGCCCGACCCAGCTCATCGGCGAGATTTGCCAGCCGATCAAGTCAAGCCGGGACAGCTGGAGCGTTACGATTGGGAGTACAAGCATAATGGCGCAGCCGATCTGTTCATCTTCCCCGACGCGCATCGGCCCTGGCGCAAGCTCACCGACAGCCGTACCGCCGTCGACTTCGCTGCCTGCATGCCTCGTAGACGTTCACTTTCCTGAATCCGCGTCGTGCTGGATAATCTGTCCACCCACACGGCCGGCGCACTTTGTCAAGCGCTGCGTCGACAGCAAGGCGCGCCTTCTATCCGAAGTTGGTGCGTGGGAGCGGCAGCGCAATAGTCACGCGTCCGATAGTCAATTTCCTAACTCAGCCAGCATAGTTCACCGTCCGGCATAAGACGAGAAGCCCGGCATCCAGGCGATTGCTTCGACCGCGCCCGATTTGCCGCCCCTGCCTGGCACCGATGCGACCTTGGCACGCGATCATCAATATAAGCGTCACGGCAGGTCATCGTTGGAGTGCGTAGCGAGTGCGCAGGAATGTATGATTCACAAGTGACATCGGACGAAGTCGTACAGGGCGGTGCGCACCCGCGCGATGACGCTATCCCACGTGCGTGTTTCATCCTGCCGAAATAGGCGGACAGTTGGGTACCATGGGCTGTCTTCGCGATCGAGCAACCAACGCCAGTCGGGGACGAAGGGTAACATTACCCAAACAGGCTTTGCCAATGCGCCGGCCAAGTGAACGACGCTGGTATCCACGGAGATAACGAGGTCTAGGGTCGATATGAGCGCGGCCGTGTCCGCAAACGTCTCTAGCTCATCGCCGAAATGGAGAAGATCACTTTGATTTCTCAACACTGTCGCGTCTTCGGGGCGGATATCCTTCTGCAAACTTACAAATGTTGCATTGATGTCCAAGAATGACAGCAAAGAGCTGAGCCTCATCGATCGATTATGGTCGTTGAGATGCAATGGATTGCCAGACCAGGCAAGGCCGATCCTGGCGCGATGTTTGCGGCTTGCGAGCCTTGCGTCCCAGTCTACCGAGGCCTGGGGTGACGCTCGTTGATAGAGCGTCGTGGCGGGTATCGTCTCAAGTCGCGTCCCGAACGCCAGCGGCAAGCTGAGCAATGGGCAATGCATATCGAAATCGGGTAAGGGGTCGCCCCTGGATACGATCCGCGCGGCGCCAGTGAGAGTTGTCATCAGCTCTCGCAGTGGCCTTTGGACTTCCAGAATCACACGTGCGCCGCGCTCCACCACCAGCGGCACATAACGGCAGAACTGGATCGCATCACCGAAACCATGGTCAGCGTGGAGAAGAATAGTCTTGCCTCGGACGTCGTCTCTTCCGGTCCATTGCGGTTGCACAAAGTTGCGCCTGGCCGTCTGGCCTCGCTCGGTTCCCCACCGCGATTCATATTTTTCCCAAGCTCCATCAAAGTCTGCAATCAGGAGGCGGCAAACCGCTTCATTGAAAAGCGCCTCGGCATTGTCCGGCCGCAGTTTGAGCGCGCGGTCATAGCTCGCCAGCGCCTCCTCGAACCGCTTCAGGTCATGCAAGGTGTTGCCGCGATTGGACAGCGCCTCGGGATAGTCCGGCCGCAGTCCGAACGCGCGGTCGTAGCTCGCCAGCGCCTCCTCGAACCGCTTCATCGCCCGCAGGGTAGCGCCGCGATTGGAAAGCGCCTCGGCATCGTCCGGCCGCAGTTCGAGCAACCGGTCATAGCTCGCCAGCGCCTCCTCGAACCGCTTCAGCTCATGCAGGATAGCGCCGCGATTGGAAAGCGCCTCGGGATAGTGCGGCCGCAGTTCGAGCGCGCGGTCGTAGCTCGCCAGCGCCTCCTCGAACCGCTTCAGCTTATGCAAGGTGTTGCCGCGATTGAAAATCGCCTCGGCGTAGTCCGGCCGCAGTTTGAGCAACCGGTCATAGCTCGCGAGCGCCTCCTCGAGCCGCTTCAGCTCATGCAAGGTGGTGCCGCGATTGAAGATCGCCTCGGCGTAGTCCGGCCGCAGTTCGAGCGCG
>JASHRR010000102.1 GCA_030037185.1 Xanthobacteraceae bacterium
ATTTTCTGGATCTTCTTGTCAGGGCACGAGATCTCATACGCACTGATGCAGCGGTGCGCGGCGAGTTGCAGCGTCGCTTCACCCACTTCTTCGTTGACGAGTTTCAGGACACCGATCCCCTCCAAGCCGAGATACTCTTCCTGCTCGCGGCCGACGATCCCCGCGAAACCGACTGGCGCGCTGCCCGCCCAATTCGAGGCAAACTGTTCCTGGTCGGCGATCCCAAGCAGTCGATCTACCGGTTCAGACGCGCCGATGTGACCCTGTACGAGGAGGTGAAGGAGCGCCTTGTTCGCGCTGGGGCAGAGTTGCTTCACCTCACCACCAGCTTTCGTGCGCCGCCCTCGATCCAGTCTTTCGTCAACAGCGCCTTTGCCACCGCGATGGCGGCCGGGGCGGACGACGGCCACGCCACCTACGTGGCGCTCCAGCCTTCGAGGATGGAGATCGTCGGCAGGCCGACCCTTGTCGCTCTGCCGATTCCGAAACCCTACGGGGACTACGGCACCATCGTGAACTGGCGGATCGATGAATCATTTCCCGAGGCGGTCGGAGCTTTTATCGCCTGGCTCGTCAATGAGAGTGGTTGGACGGTCGAAGAGGAGGAGCGTGCCGTTGCGGTCCGTCCGCGTCACATTGCGATTCTGTTCCGCCGGTTCCGCAATTTCGGCGCGGACGTCACGCGACCGTATGTCCGCGCGCTGGAAGCGCGACGCGTTCCTCACGTTCTGGTGGGCGGACGCTCTTTTCAAGATCGCGAGGAGGTGATTGCACTTCGTAATGCCGTCACGGCTATCGAATGGCCTGATGACGAGCTAAAGGTGTTCGCCACACTGCGCGGCCCGTTGTTCGCGCTTGGCGACGAGGCCCTCCTCGCTTTCCGACAATATGTCGACGGTGAGGGTGCACTCCAAACCCGACGTCTCAACCCGATGCATGGTGTCGAACGCGCCGCCCTCGATCCTGCCGCGGTTGAGGTTGCTGATGCGCTGGATCTGTTGCGGAGCCTTCACGTTCGCCGCAATCGCCGGCCGATCGCCGAGACGATTGCTGTGCTGCTGGACACGGTGCGGGCGCACGCCGGTATCGCGCTGTGGCCAAATGGCGAGCAAGCGCTGGCAAATTGTCAGAGACTGCTCGACATGGCGCGCCATTTCGAGCGCGGCGCCTCCTCCTTCCGCGCCTTTGTCGAGAAGCTGGAAAGTGACGCCGAAGGCGGCGAAGCCGACGAGGCTCCGATCGTCGAGGACGGCACGGAGGGTGTACGAGTCATGACCGTGCACAAGGCAAAGGGCTTGGAATTTCCGGTGGTCGTGCTTGCTGACCCGACTTGCAACGCGGCTCGCGACATGCCGAGCCGTCATGTCGACGCGCATCGTCGCCTGTGGACAGAGCCGCTTTGCGGCTCGGCCCCTGTCGAGCTGTTGGAGGCGGCCGATGAGGAATTGCGTCGTGATCGCGCAGAAGAGATCAGGGTAGCCTATGTGGCCGCAACTCGGGCGCGCGACGTCCTGGTAGCACCGGTATGTGGTGATCAGCCGACCGAAGGCTGGCTCGATGTGCTCCGGCCTGCCCTCTATCCCCCGCCTGATGCGTGGCGCAACTCTGAGGCCGCAATTGGCTGCCCCAGCTTTGGCGAAGACAGCGTGGCCGACCGCGGGCCGAAAGGTCTCCCGCCTGCCGCGGGACCGGTCCGGCCGGGCCTGCACCGGCCAGTGCCGGATGGAGCTGCGGTGGTGTGGTGGGACCCGATGACGCTAGTGCTGGAAGTGGAGGAGCACACTGCGGTTCGGCATCAGCGCATACTGGAGGTAGATCGCGACGGGACTGCTGCAGTCGCAAGCGAACACAACTACGCCGCGTGGAAGGCGGCGCGGAACGCTCTCATCGGTCGCGCCTCTCAGCCCTCGGTTCCGGTGCAGACCGTCACGGCGTTTGCCCGCTTGCAGGCGGCTCAACAGCCGCCCCCCGGCCCGTCGGTTCAAGTCGAGATGATTGAGCACGGCCGCTCCGAACGGCCGAGCGGGCGGCGGTTTGGTGCTCTTGTCCACGCCATGCTCGCATCCGTCGATCTTGGTGCCGACGTCAAAGCAATTCAGGCATTGGCGGCGATCAATGGAAGGCTCGTCGCAGCAAGCGATGAGGAGATCGAGGTCGCCATCGTGACCGTCGGAGCCGCACTCAGACACCCCATCCTGCAACGGGCCGCCGTCAGTGCCGGGAAAGGCGGAGTTCGTCGCGAGACGCCGGTCTTGCTTCGATTGGACGACGGCAGCCTGATCGAGGGTGTCGTAGACCTGGCCTTCAGGGAGGATACGCCAGATTTCGCTGGTTGGACCGTGCTGGACTTCAAAACCGACCGCGAGTTTGCGACCTTGTCCGGCCGCTACGCGGCTCAGGTGAGCGCCTATTCACAGGCCATAGCGACGGCCACGGGTTTACCTGCGCGAGGCATCCTGATGGTGGTGTGAGCAAGGAAGTTGATTGTTTTTGAGGAACAATGATCTCGATGTGGAATAGCACCGCGTGGCGCCGGCGAGTGCTGGTGTTGACGGGTCGCATCTGTGATCGATCTATAGATATGGTCGGTGCCACCTCCTGTCGGCTCCGGTCAATCGCGCTGGTTTCGTCGCCCGTGCGACGTCCGCGACTGCATCCGAGGAGCAAATGTCCTCTTTTGCATGCGCGCCGAAAGGGAGTAGCGTTGCGCCCGAGGCGTCCGAACGGCACGGGCGGAGGGCTTCGATTTTTGCGCGTTGGCGCTGATACGGGCAACGCCGTTACTGCGAGGGTCTTTTTCGCCTCGGCCTTGCTCGCCCTTGGGTGCTGATCACAGGGAGAACAACCATGCTTTTCCGGGGACCGGTCACGATTGCGATTGCGGGGCTGTTGGCGTCGGTCGCGGCGGCCCAGGCCTTCGACGATGCGAAATATCCCGATCTCTTTGGCGTGTGGCGCAGGGTTAATCTGCGGCCTGGCGGCCAGCCGTCGTTCGACCCGACCAAGCCCTGGGGCCGGGGTCAACAAGCCCCACTGACACCCGAGTATCAGGCGATTCACCAGTCGAGCCTCGCCGACCAGGCGAACGGCGGCCAGGGCAACTGGCAATCTGGTGCACGTTGCATGCCGCCCGGCATGCCGGCGTCGATGACGGTCTACGGTGAAATGGAGATCGTCGTGCTGCCGGAGGTCACCCACATCCTGCTCAATCACAATAGCGGCTATCATCGCCGCATCTACACTGACGGGCGCGACTGGCCGAAGGAGGTCGAGCCGAGCTTCCAAGGCTATTCGCTCGGCAAATGGATTGATGAGGACGGCAGCGGCCATTTCAACATGCTGCAAGTTGAGACCCGCCACTTCAAGGGCCCGCGGGCTCTGGACCCGACCGGTCTGCCGGTTCACGCCGACAACCAGTCAATCGTGAAAGAGCGCATATTCTTCGACAATACTGATCCGACGATCCTGCACGACGAGATCACGTTGATCGACCACGCCTATACGCGTCCGTGGACCGTGTTGAAGAGCTACCGGCGCGATCCCGGCAAGTTCCCGATTCACAGTGAGGAGGATTGCGCGGCGAC
>JASHRR010000861.1 GCA_030037185.1 Xanthobacteraceae bacterium
GGTTGATACACCACTGCTCAAGAACCGACCGAAGGACCTTCTGAAAACGCGAGCCCCAATGGGGAGCATTTCGACCGTTCAGGAGATCGTGGATGCTGTCATTTATCTATCCGAGGCCCCGCACGTTACTGGGGAGGTGCTGCATGTGGACGGCGGTTCGCACGTTGGCAAATGGTAACCGGCCAAACTGTCGGGCCGGCCGGTTGGGCGCAACTGCGCAATGACCAGGGTGTTTGCCGTGACAAGGGCGCTACCCAGTGGGTGCAAGTCCCACCCGTCAACCGCCCCAGCCGGAAGCAACCGGCTATGGGGGTGATCGCAGGCAAAATTCCCTGGCTCAGGCATCGATCCACCGCCCATGCCGATGTATACCGACGATGGTAGGGACCTCGCAGCACAGGGTCACAAGGATATCCACTGCGTTAACTCAGCGATAAATGGCCAGCACTATTGCTGCTGACCTACTCGTTTGCACGTCCTAACTAAGTCTTCTGCCTCGCCCCTCCGCCTCACCCCACCTTCTCCAAGGAGGGGGCCTTTTTATATCAGAATGCATCCGGGATCATTCTGATGATCGATGCTATGTCATCGGTAGGCGCGGTTGCCTGATCCCTTCGCCACTCGCCGCAACTTGATCCTCTTCGCCTCACGATGTGGCCAAGAGGGCATTATTGGGCGTAAGCGGCGTGAGGTTAAGCGATATGAGGACGGTCTAACTTTCGCGACGACGGTACTTGGCGAGCGGAGGCAATAGGCAATTCTCGCCGTCATGCCGGGTTAGCGCGAAGGCAAGACCCGCTGCGGACGAGATCCGCGGCTTCGATCTTGGCGGGCAGAATTTGCCAAAGCATAGGCACGCCTTGTTGCGGTTCGTCGGGGCGGTGCCAGATCGCCGACGAAGGACGATCAAGGTCGTATCCTTGAGCTTCGGCGGAGAACGTACCCCCAGCTTCAAAGGCGCGAGAGGAGGGCAACCAGTTCGCTTTGTCGATGGGTGGCTGTTTTTGTAAATATCGCCTTGAGCTGATTGCGAGCCGTAACTTTGGAAATGCTCAGTTCTTCTGCTGCTCGCTCAGGATTGAGGCCTTCCGCGATGATTGAGGTCAATCGCGCTTCGGCCGGCGTCAGCCCGAAGGCTTTGGTCAGCAAAGCGGCCGTCGGCCTCCGCTTAGGCTCGAAGGTCGTAAGCGTGAGAAGTGCCCGCGCACCCAAAAATGGAGTTCGCGCGGCACCGTGAACCGGCAAAACGCGCAGGACTACAGGACTTTTCTCTCGTCGGCGAATGACGATCGGCTCACAGGGGAGCGTCGCCGTATCAGCGGTGATGCGAAGGCGGTCGATCAGTTTTTCGAGGCAGATTTTTGCCTCTGCGTCACCTACGACAAGGCGCCTGTTGGTTGTGCGGATGTCGTCGTCAAACAGGGCCTCGGCTCCGGCATTTGCGTCCAAGACGAAGCCAAATCGATCGATTGCGATGGCTGGCTGGCGAACGGCATTTAACGCATTTGTGGTGCTCGACAATGCGATGCGGCCGACTGCAGTGGACAGTGAGGCGACCTCGGTCAATCTTTGTGAGAGTGGGCCAAGCACCGGTTTGACCTGCGCGTCAAATGCGCCTTCCCGCGAGGTTCGCTGGATAGATAATGCCCAAAGCGCAGGCCCAGCCCAGAAGCCGATGGCCGCGAACCATTGAAATCCGCGGGGCGTCAAGAGCTCATTGTAGTAGGCCAGTCTCCTCATTTCTTCCGGCGTAACAATGTCTTGATCCGTTATGACTTTCTCGCCTTTCAACGCCAGCGGGACGCCTCTGTCCGCCCGAAGGTCCAGCGCGTTCCATCCGCCGGCAAAGTAGGCCTTGAATAGGTCACAGACCCCTGCGCTATGCGGAATATCCGGAGTACGAACGTCGCTCTGAAACACGACCCCACCGGTAGCCCGAACGGCCGCACTAATCTGGTCGATGATTTCGGGCCAGATCGCCGGATCAATCGCCGCGTCGCCGAGCCGTGTGCAGGCGTCTTCAAGTCGCACCGTATCAATGTCGCTCATATCGTTAAGTGCGTTATACCTTAATTTAAATTAACATAAGCGTTCGGATAATTCAAATGGGTCACGACAATCGGTGACGGCCGGACTCTACTGCGCGCTTCCACTGCCCGCCACGGCACCTGCTATTATCTAGCGAAGTGAGCCCCCAGTACAACCGAGCTGGATTGGGATGATGCCAATCAGTTCGACCTTCCCCCAAAACGTGCGCCCGCGCAGAAAGGTTTTTTGCGTGCTTTGCGTCCCACATTCTCCGCGTCCGTCTCACCCCTGCGATAGAGAGGGCTTGTGAGGGAGGGGGGTGATGGACGGCCGGTTCGAGATGACACAGCTCCGCTGGCGAGGATCGCCATGCGGCGGATCCGGCAGGATCGGCTCGGACGCGATATCGTGTGACCGGCAATGGGTCACCTTAAAGTTTTTTGCCCGGTTGTTCGTAGGTGAGGATACTCACGGGTGTCCAGGCGGAGCAGTTCCGCGGCAGCCGCCGCGCCTGGCAAGCCCGCCCAGCGGCCGATGCGGAACGCGGCCGGCAAGTCTCCACTGCCCACCCGGCGAATCAACGCGGTGGGGCGGGCCTGCGTGCCGTGGTGGGTTGAGGCGAAGGCACAGAAATCGTGGCAACAATGTCCTGCTCAGCAGCCTGCAGCTTGGCGGCGAAGTCGCGCGCCATCTGCTCCTGGCCAGCAGCGACCTGGGCCGTGAGTTCGTCGACCTTTTGGCGCACCGCGGCGAGATCAGCTGACATCTCCTTAAGTTGTTGAGGATCTAGAGAAGATGTCGGCGGCGCGATCGCATCGGGAGCGGTCTGCGCAACGGCAGCCTGGGGTGCCAACCAGCTAAGTTGTGGAGACGAGTTCGCAATCATCTCTCTAGCCGCGTCACCATAGGACTGCCAGGCTAGGGTGACAGCAACACCAATACAAAACGTGATCAGCAGCCTCATCAGCATTCTCCTTATCGGGTTCGGATTGACGCAACGAGTTCACCCTCATGTGACCAGGGTAAGGCGGGAAGCTAAACTCCCCAGCCCCGCGGACAGGGCGCCTCGCTGGAAGGGCTCGCGGGGTGACTCCCGCGCGATCTCTAACGCTAGTCAATTTTGTCGCGTTCCTGGCCGGCTGGGAATAAGGTTAACCCGCAGTCCTCGAAACAAATCGATAACGGGGCGCCTGAGATTGCGCTACCGATCGGTCGTTGCGGGGTGCAGGCATTGAACGTAAAGGGCTCAATGTCCGCCCGTTCTGCAGCTAAGTAATTGAAATCATTGGAGCGGGTAAACGCTCTCATTAGCCTGGCCCCCCTGTGACAATGCCGCCTAGACGAGCCATTTGAGCTCAAACGGTTATTTTTCGTTGTCGAGGAATGTGAAGGAAGCTCAATCGGAGACTCGCTGGCACCTTGGCGGACGCCCAAAAAACGCCGCCTCAACGGCCTGGTTCAGCGCAAGAGCAGCATCAACTACCGCAAAACCACCATGGCGCCCGGTGGCAATCGCCACCGTTAACCATGGGGATCAAGACTATCTACAAAAGGATCTACCTATCTAGACACCTGGCCACCGGGGAGGGCAGGTCCAGTGCCCCAGCCTAGGCCGAGTGGGGTGGGGCGCCCGACGCCGAGAGTGACCCGCCCTCCGTTGTAGTTGTTTTGCTACTGTAATGCAACCCAGAGGATGTCAGATCGTCCGATGCTGGAACTGAGGGCCCCGTTGTCCTCGCCGAAGGCTCTGACTTCGCGTCTCACGGCAGGTCGACGGCCATGAAAAATTGGCCGCCGTGCTCGGCGACAGCGCCTCTGAGATTGCCGAGCTCGCCGGCGATCGTAGTGCGATCACGGATAGTTCAAACGGAAGCGGCGCAAAGCGCAACGAGCTGCGCCGCGGTATCGAGCAGCGGAACGCGGGCATCGTGGAGCTGGACGCGCAGGCCAGCAAACAAGCCGAAATCCATCAAAGGAACCTCGAAGCCTGCCGCATTATCCAGGAACGATGCATGGTCCCGCGCTCGCAGACTGAGGACGACCGGTATCAGACGGAGGTCGCCCGTCTAAGCGAACAGCGCACGCAACAGCTCAACGATCGCAAGGAGCTTCAATCGCAGATCGACAAACTCGTTAATTAAGACGGATGCGGGTAACCTCACCGACCTTGACGCCAAGATCGCCGTCGCCAGGAACGCCGTGACCGAAGCGCGCGACGCTGTCCGCAAGGCCGAGGACGGAAATCAGATCTACCGCCTGGCGGCCAGTTGGTACAGGGTGAGCACAGCCGACGTCACGGCCCAACAATTTGCTGTGGCCAGGTGGGTGTTCGCGACCTTTAGGGCCCGTCCATAAACAAGTGAGTCAATATTGTCACACGTGGAAAAGAATTCCCTGACTGGATTCACAAGGAGGAATCGCTCGCCGTAGCCTCGCGGTATGATTCGGGCTGGGCAGGTACGCGCCGCGCGCAAACGCTATCTGGAGATGGCCCCTGTTCTCAAAGAACAGAGCCGTCGGCGCTTTGTCGCGTTGGAAGCGCAAGCGTTGGGGCGCGGCGGTGTCAGTTTAATGGCGCGGATCAGCGGGGTGGCGCGCTCGACGATCTATCATGGCTTGTCGGACATTCGCCATAAGATTTCGGCCCCGCCCGGACGTGTCCGCAAGAGGGGCGGCGGACGCAAGAAGAAGGCGTTTGATTCCAACCCTTGCGGCCGATCTCAAGAAGCTGGTCGAGCCAGTGACGCGGGGCGATCCGATGCAGCCGCTGTTGTGGGCGACCCGAAGCTTGCGTAATCTCGTGAAGGAGCTGCGGAAGAAAGGGCATAAGGTTTGCCCAACGGTGGTCGGCGATCTGCTGCGCCGCATGGACTATAGCCTGCAGGCAAACAGCAAGACTCGAGAAGGCAACCAGCACATCGATCGCGATGCCCAGTTGCGCTACATCAACACGCAGGCCAAGGCATTTCTGACTGCGCACGAACCGGTTGTGTCAGTGGATACGAATTAGGCACACGGATTATGCGCAGTCATCGAACTGGGCACGAAGCAAACCACGAACCGACGCTGCTAGCGTGGCAACACCGTTGCATGGCCCCGGGCGCGACAGAGATTTTCTTTTCATAATCGGGGTGCTCTCCTCAGCAATCCACGATCGTTGGGAGAGTTGCTATGTCAAATTCCAGTGCGTCTCGGCGGATGCCGCGTTTCGGCTACGTCGACCTGTCCATGCACGTTGATTCGTGTATTCGCGAGCTGATCGACCGAGGGTACGCCAAGCCGACAATCAACGGATACCGTCGCGGACTCGGTCTTTTTTCCCGCTGGGTAACCCGAGATAGGACTTCTTGGTGGAACACGGACGAGGAATTAGTTCGGCGGTTTCTCTCTTCCCGTGGTCACGTACATGCCCGCCCGACGCTCTCGGCGGCAGTCATTTGCTTCGTTTCCTGCGATCTTGAGGGTGCATCATCGCGGACAACCATGGTGCGGCCGGTATCGAAGAGGAACTGCAACGCTTGACACCTATCTTGAGCGGACTTGCGGATTGGCCCCTAAGACCCGGCAGGTGCGAACCCACTTCATTCGTCGCTTCTTATGCGCACGTTTTCCACGCGGCGGCATCGACCTCACCGATTGCAACCCCCAGCAAATTCGCCGGTTTGTTACGGACGCTGTCCAAGGATGGAAGCCGGGCTCCGTAGCAGTGCTCTGTGGGGCCATCCGTAGTTACCTTCGCTTTCGTGCCGTGCATGGCGACCGTACCGGCGCGCTGGTGGCCGCAGTGCCGAGTGTCGCCGCATGGCGGACAAACTCGCTGTCGACCGCGTTGACTGAGGTAGAGATCGAGCTTTTTCTCGATGCTTTTGATTGCACCACCCGCGAGGGTGGTCGCAATTACGCGATCGCACACTGCCTCGTGGATCTCGGCCTACGCGCAGGAGAGGTAGCAAGACTTGAACTCGAGGATCTCAATTGGCGAGAGGGCACGTTGCGACTGAGACGCACCAAAGGTAAGCGCGTTGACGTGCTGCCGATCCCGACCAGAACGGGGCAAGCCATCGTGCAATATCTGCAGCAGCGCCAGACCCAGCGCTCCAACCGTGCGCTCTTTGTGCGACACCGGCCACCGTTGGAAGCACCGCTTACCGTAGCAGTCGTGTACTGGGCGATGCGACAGGCATATGACCGCGCCGGTATTGCAAGACCCTGGGCGGGCACCCATTGCCTGCGCCACAGCCTCGCGTGTCATCTGGTCAATGTCGGGACCCCGCTCAAAGAGATCGCAGATGTGCTGCGCCATCGCAGCCTCAACACGACGATGATTACTTGGAACTCGAACGCCACAATGTCAGCCAACAGCTTGCTTACGCTCAAGAAAAGCAAATTCGCTCAATCGCGCCTTCGCACAACGTCGTCTCGGTTTCGCTCTCCGGCTCCCGGATCGCGGACGCAATCGATGACAATGCGGTCGATTTGAGCCCGAGCTTCCAGCCCATGACGTCGGCAACTTCGTCGAGCTGGGTAGGATGCCGCGCTCCCCACAGCGCGATGCTGAGGGGCGGCTGATCGAGCACCCAGCTAACTGCGAGGACGCGCTTGCCGTACGTCTCGCATGCACGCTCCGCCCCACATCCACCCGCCGATCGCCCGGGTCCCAAGGCGATCCGCGTTGGATTGAGATTCGTTTCCGGGGATGGCGATAGTTTCCAGTGCCTCAGTCATGTTTGATCACTGAAGCAAGTGAAAGCATTGGGCGCCGACGCGAGCTGCGCAATATGACCCGACCGCAATCACGTGCGTGTTCCCACTGCTAAACTCGCCAAGTGGCAGCCCTTCCGTGGGTGTCAACACGGAGACCGGCTACAAGTTCATCGACGGCGGCCGAGAATACGGCACAACACACCTCGCGGGTGGCCCGATCAGCAACACGCCTTTGGGGATGTGCCACGCCGTAGGATTCATGTGATCGGGCTCGGGTGTTTGGAAAAATTCTTCGCCAGATAGTTGATGAGAAGCGCCAGATCACCTCGGCGAAATCCGCTCGACGGCCTGTGACCGGCTACCCGGCCAAGCGCTGATTATCTGGCAATCCTGTGATGCAACTGAGACTACGGCGTCGTCGTTGCTACGGCGACGACGAACCGACTTGCCAAAGCCATCAAGCAGCGGCTCGGGAAATCAAGCAAACTCCGAACCCGGCAACGGCGCGGTAGTTGTCGTATCGTCGCCACTCAGCTGGCCGGAGATCGAAATGCGCATTGTTGCCACCGTGTTTTTCGCGTTGGCCGGCATTGTTGGACTGACCCCCGCGCTGGCACTTCTGACATTTTGGTACCGATTTTCCGGCTGGCCAGATGACCTACCAAAATACGAAGCCTTCATGGGCGCCTTGATGTTTGCAGCTAGCATGGCATTGATCGGAGCCGTTCTCAAGAGTTGGAATCAGAGGACTATTTCCAACAGACAGGTTGCGGCCGAACGGCGGAGACAGGAGCAGGCGCTGCGTCCTAAGAAACAGCAAATTGCGTCAGAGTTCATTGGGGAGACAGACGTAATTGTGCTGCACTATCAATCTTTGAGATCGGCCATCGAAAATGCCCTCCGCACTTTGGAAGCCCGGACAGGAAAAGTCGCAATCGAAGGAGTCCGTGTCCTCAAGCACGGTAGACATTTCGATCATAGCCCAGCCGAGTTTCGACTACTTCCAAGAACTATTTCTAAAGAGTTAACGCGGTTTTATGCTACCGTTCGAGAAACGGAATCAGACCTTGAATGGTATTCTCGAGCCATCGAGGCCTACGCCAATCAAAGGATACGGCTAATGAACCCCGGGCAGATGATCAGGCTACTCAGAAAGATTCTTGGTAACATGGATTCGTCCTCAAGAATGAGCCGCACGCTAATCGAGGAGCTTACGGAGATACGAGACACTGACTGTGATTGATCTGGCCGCATCAAAGGTCAGCGCTGCAGCGTCATAATTGGCGCCAGCGTGTAATCGGGCTCGTCGTGTAAAGCGTAAGTAGGCAAAGCATCGGAACTTTGGTCTGGCGTCGGGAGGTCAGGTTGACGCTTTCTGGAGGCTGCACACGCAAGCCCATCGAGCGCCGAGGTGACCAATTTGTCGACAAAAACCCACTTTACTCGCTTTGCTCAGAATGATCGATAACATTCTTGATACACTGAAACGGCAGCCTTAAACCACAGATTATAGTATATGATTTAGTTAGCAACTTATTGAAAGTAAGCTATAATCTTGTTTTATATTAACTATTTATTATTTAATATCAATTTACTTTGTAATATGCTATTTGGAGATGTCGAGGCAACTTGGCGGCCAAGGCTGCCGGCAGCAAGGATTCTGCATCTCCCGGACGGGAAAGCCGGGGCCGAGCTGGCCCACGCTGGGCCTCAGCGGGCCGAAGGTGGTGAGGTGGCGGAGACCGACAGCATGCTGCCAACCGCTCCGACCACCAGACGAGATGTCCTCGGCGGGGCCGCTTTTCATCCTGACAGTGCGAATCAGCCTTTGGGCTCAAGGGTTGCGGAAAATGGGTAGTCTGATCGGTCCGCTCACACCGTCGCTAAGATTTGGTGAAGGTACTACCGCGGCTGCCGGAACACCGTTCTCAGTTCAACTTTCCGGTTCCTGAAATCGCGCAGGAACTCTTCAAAGGCCTCCAGGCCGCCCGGCCTCATCATCATCTCTTCAAACTCGCCACATGCCTTTTTCCGCCGCTCTTCGTCAAAAAGCTCCGTCAGGGCCTGACTGGCCATTTCCTGGCGATCCCGCAAGGGAAATCCCTCGGGCCAAGGGACGGTCCGCAGGGCAGCTTTGATTTGCCCCGATAATTGGTACTCCTCGTCATCGAGTTCGCTGTTCATAGCTGCCACTCCTACAATCTCTGCCCCCGGAGAACTCAGCGGGAATTGCCGAAGCCTTTCCTCCACAGCCCGCCTGACGTGCGCATACCAAGTCTCGCACCATTTTATCGAGCAAGACTGCTGCGCACCTGTCGCCTTTGGCGCTTTCACTCCGTGCTGTGGCTGAACAACCACGGCGGAGCCGTCGGGCGCACCTCGCATGAGCGCCGGCGGCCGGGACGCCCCTCATTTGTCGCTTGGCAGACGCGCCATCCATTTTGTTCCGGGCTCGAAGCGGTTTAGCTTGCGGCAGGCTTTTCCACATGACCGCAGGCCTGATTGGATGGTGGGCCCAACAAGGCCACGGATATCGCGGGGTGATTTGGTCCGACTCGGAGGAAAAACCCCGCCGGCTAGGGCGGGGCAAGTCATGTGTGGTTAGGACACCGCAAGGATAACTGAATCCCCGGCCGTCGATCGTCGTGTGGCCGACACACTGCCGATGATGTCCACCGGAATCTTGCGCGCCGTCGGAGGGACCGCGGCCGGTTTTTAAGCCGAGTCGCCTGGCGGCGGCGCCGAACTGGCATAGCCTGCCAATTTCCGAGGAATAGAAACATGCCGACGAAAACAAGCTATAGCTTCGGCAATGACCGCCTCCTTTGCCCATATCCGCGGTTCGCCGATCTTAGCGACGGCGGTCGCAGCGACAGAGCCGCCTGCCCAAATTGCGCGCAGCGCGCCAGCCAGAGTTGGCGTCTGGCTTGTGGTGAAGCGCGCTCTTGACGCGAGCCTTCGGACCTTCCATAGCCCGTCTCGGAATGAGCCACTTCAAAGCGGAAAGTTGGTTGGCGGGCTCAGGAGGACCCGGACGCAGAGCGGCGCGTGGGAGTATGTCTTGGGATCGGAACTGTCGTCTGGCTTTGGGCGAGCAAACTTCATTCGCAGCGCAATCTCGGATGGCAATAGTTCGTCGACCCCTTCCGGTTGGAAGCCTCGAGCCTGACCCTGAGGCTCTTGGAATGCAGGCAACGCCTGGGCGTGGGTCGAGGATTGCTGGACACCAAACGGTTCCCAGTGACGGATCTGCGTTCTCCCGTCCCGCGTATTGCGAGGTCGGCGTCGCACAAGGCAACAGTTTTGCTGCAGATCTCTTGCCGCGGTAAGGTCAGCGATACCCAATCCCCGTGGGTGCGCCGGCGCAGACTCACAAGTAACGGTTTCCGCATTGCCCTTTCGCTCGGCCACCGATCCGCGCGAGGGGGGGTCATGTCATTTTCAGGCGTCAAGTGCGCGTGGCATTGCAACAGCCGACGAAACGCCCTTTGCTGGCGCCTGACCGCTGTGTAT
>JASHRR010000862.1 GCA_030037185.1 Xanthobacteraceae bacterium
GTGGTGGCGATCAAGCAGACGCTCTACCGCACCTCCAAGGACAGTCCGATCGTGCGGGCGCTCGCCGAGGCCGCCGAAGCCGGCAAATCGGTGACTGCACTGGTCGAGCTCAAGGCACGATTTGACGAGGAGGCCAATATCCGCTGGGCGCGCGATCTCGAACGCGCCGGCGCCCAGGTCGTCTACGGATTCATCGAGCTGAAAACCCATGCCAAGCTTTCGCTGGTGGTGCGACGGGAGCGCGGATCGCTGACCACCTATGTGCATGTCGGCACCGGCAACTACCATCCGGTGACGGCGCGCATCTATACCGACCTGTCATTCTTCACGGCCGAGCCTGCGATTGCCCGCGATGTCGCGCGCATCTTCAATTTCATCACCGGTTACGCCGAGCCGGTGGATCTGGAGCGCATGGCGGTCTCCCCGGTCAGTCTCAGGAAACGCATGCTCGAACATATCGCGGCAGAGATCGCCCACGCTAAGGCGGGGCGACCCGCCGCGATCTGGATGAAGATGAATGCGCTCGTCGATCCGGTCATGATCGGCGCCCTCTACGAGGCGTCCGCCGCGGGCGTGCCCGTCGACCTCATCGTCCGCGGCATTTGCTGCCTGCGGCCGGGCGTTCCAGGGCTTTCGGAAAATATTCGCGTCAAATCGATTGTCGGGCGCTTTCTCGAACATGGGCGCATTTATTGCTTCGGCGGCGGCTATGGCTTGCCTCATCCCAAGGCGGCCGTCTATATCTCCTCGGCGGATTTGATGCCCCGCAATCTCGATCGCCGCGTCGAGGCGCTGTGCCCGATCATCAACCCCACGGTGCATCAGCAGGTGCTCGACCAGATCATGATCGCCAATTTCAAGGACAACGAGCAAAGCTGGATGCTATTGCCCGACGGCTCGTCATTGCGCATGAAACCAAGGGAAGGCGAGGAGCTGTTCAACGCGCACAAGTATTTCATGACCAACCCAAGCTTGTCCGGCCGCGGCGAATCGCTCAAGAAATCCTCGCCCCGCAGACTCACTCAGCGGCGTAATGTTGAATGATCGACGCGACGGCGGACGAGCCAACCGCGAAGGCTGTGGCCCCTTCGCGACCTTCACCCTCACCCTCCCCCACCCTTCCCTCCCCGATCGGCGGGCGCCGGTCAGGGACGCGGGCGCGGGTCGAGAGGGGGAGTGCGGCGCAGGGCCGGATCGACAATGGACCTCCGGTCGCCGTCATCGATATCGGGTCCAACTCGGTTCGCCTCGTTGTCTATGAGGGGCACACCCGCAGCCTGACCCCGATTTTCAATGAGAAAGTTCTGGCCGGCCTCGGTCGCGAGGTGCTGACAACGGGCCTGCTTGCGACCGATGCAGTCGATAAGGCGCTGGCGGCCGTGACGCGGTTTCGCGCCTTATGCGGCGCGATGGGCGTTGGCAAGGTGTGGGCAATCGCAACGGCAGCATGCCGGGATGCCCGCAACGGCCCGGCCTTCATCCTGCGCGCCGCAAATGCATGCGGTGTACCCATTGATGTGCTGTCCGGCCGGCGTGAGGCCGAATTGTCTGCGCTTGGAATCATCTCGGGATTCCACAAGCCGGACGGCATCGTCGGCGATCTCGGCGGCGGCTCGCTGGAGCTTACCGATGTGCGCGGTCACCGCACCAAATCCGGAATCACGCTTCCGCTTGGCGGTCTGGCGCTGCAGGACCTTTCAGCCAAATCGATCGCCAAGGCGGAAAAGATCGTTCGCGACAAACTCGGCCGCGCCGCGCTTTTGAAAGGCGGTCGCGGTCGCGACTTCTACGCGGTCGGAGGCACCTGGCGCTCGCTGACGCGGCTGCATATGTGGCAGACCGGCTATCCGCTCCACGTGATGCATGGCTACGTGATTCCGGCATCCGAAGCCGTCGAGTTCTCGCGCCTGCTGCGTCGCGTCGACCCGGACACGCTCTCCAAGATCGAAACCGTGCCTGCGGCGCGACGGCCGCTGCTCGCCTACGCGGCGCTGGTCTTGGAGCATGTGGTGCGCATTGCCCGCCCGCAACGCATTGTCGTCTCGGCGCTCGGGGTCCGCGAAGGGCTGCTGTTCGATAAGCTCGGCAACGCCGAGAAGAAGCGCGATCCGCTGATAGCCGCGGCGCAGGAATTAAACGTGCTGCGCTCGCGCTCGCCCCGCCATGGAGAGGAACTCGCCGACTGGACCGGCAAATTCATGGCGACCTCCGGCCTCGATGAGACCAGCGACGAAAAACGCCTGCGGCACGCCGCCTGCCTTCTCGCCGATATCGGCTGGCGGGGACATCCAGACTATCGCGGCGAGCAATCTCTCAACATCATCTCGCATGCGGCATTCGCCGGCGTCGATCATCCGGGCCGCGCCTTCCTCGCGCTCACGGTATTTTTCCGTCACGTCGGCCTCGCCGCCTTTGCCGACGATGAACTGTCGCCGCATGTGCGTGAACTAGCGAACTCGCGCATGATCGACCACGCTCGCGTCCTCGGCGCCACTATGCGAGTGGCCTATCTGGTGTCGGGTGCAATGCCGGGCGTGCTGCCCAATGCGCCACTGGTTGTCGAGCGCGGCAAGCTAAAGCTCAAGCTCATTGGCAAATACCGCGACCTCGCAGGCGAACGTCTGTTCGCGCGGTTAAAGCAGCTCGCAC
>JASHRR010000863.1 GCA_030037185.1 Xanthobacteraceae bacterium
GACGCGATCGAGTTCGGTCGGGAGCTGATCCCACGAATCAAAGCAGGGGCCATCAATACCGATGCCGCTAAAGCTGCTGAATAACCGATGGTCGTTGTCGCTTTCGGGCGCGACGGCCCGGTCGCATTGATCCGTCCCCACATCGTCAATGAGCCGCAGCGTTCGGGTCCCCTGGAGTGATCGGGATTGCGACGGCCGGTTCAGGAACGATGTCCGCCGCACGATCGTCGCGAGCTGGTCACGCCGGATCGCTTGTGTCGCCGGCGGCACGGACGGACGCGACATGTTCCTCCCTGAGCAACCCTCCGGGATGATCAATACGGCAGGTGTCGGGCGGAGGCCGGCTTGATCGTCCTATGACTGGCAACCAGGGAAAAGACATATGCGTTTCATTATGATGGTAAAAGGCACGACCGCCAGCGAGGCCGGCGTGATGCCTACCCGGGCGCAGATTGCGGCCATGGGCGCTTACAATGAAGAACTGGCCAAAGCCGGTGTTCTGGTCGAGCTCTCAGGCCTTAAGCCTACCTCCGCGGGGGCAAAGGTTTGTTTCGAGGGCGGCAAGCCGAAGCTTATCAAGGGGCCGTTCGGCGGCGCCAAGGACATCGTATCGGGCTTCTGGATTATCAACGTGACGGATGCGGACGAAGCCTTCGCCTGGGCGATGAAGGCGCCCAATCCCGCGTTCAACGACACGGAGGGCGAGATCGAAGTGCGTCCCTTCTTTGAACCGTCCGACTTCGCCTAGTCCTGCCGATGCCGGAGGAATGAAAGAAGTCCCGAGTGCCGGCTTCCGACTCTGGCTCCGATCTTTCGTAGCCCGCGAGCCGGCCGGACAGCAGACAAGCTCGGGATAAGCACGATGCTGTTGCAGCTCGACATCGCGCGGCGCGACCCTGCAGCTGATCGCTGCGGGGCCTCGCAGCGATCTATCGGGAGCGCTCGCTCGACGATCCAGCGCCGTAAGCGGCCCGCAAAGCGCTTGATGTCGTGCTGAAGGGTCATGCGCCCTATCCGGCGCTCGCGGTCGATCGGCATTGGACGCTCGTGGCCGCCAATCGGGCCGTCTCAGCTGCTGCTGACCGGTGCCGATCCCGAGCTGCTGCAGCCACCGGTCAATGTGCTGCAATTGAGCCTGCACCCGGCCGCCTGCGCCGCGGATCGTCAGCTTGGAACAATGGCGTGAGCACAGCCTCTCCCGGCTGAACCAGCAGGTCGAAGTAACGGCCGTTCGCGTGCTCGCCGATCTCCTGATCGAACTGCGGGCTCCATCGGGGCCCAAAGGCCGTGATAACGCTCGGGCGCGCGAATTTCGCCAGGGTGGTCGTACCGCTGCAGCTCAACTCGGCGTCGCGCGCATCTTCGTTCTTGAGCACCACCACGGTGTTTGTACCGCAGTCGACATCACGCTGTCGGAGCTCGCAATCAAATCCTTACTTTCCGGCAGCGCTGCGACGCTGAGATCTTGTGTCGGCTTGCGGAGGTATGATCAGTGCCGGCAAATCCAGCGAGCGTCGGGAAAGTCGCCGCGAGACTTTCTTTGCCGCCAGCGTCGAGCGCGTTGAGAAACGATTGGAGCGGGTCTTTCGAGCGGTGCGCCAGATTTGCGGGATCGCACGCCGCACGCGCGGATCTATCCGGCTCGATATGGTCAGCCCGGCTATGCCGACCCGCAAGCGTGCTCGTGGTTCTTCAACTGTTCTCCGCACAACTTTTTGGCTATTGCAGTGATAAATCGCAATCCGTGCTTGAAAGCCGGGACGCAGTTCCTTGTGCCGCGGATCGATAGGTCGTCGCCAACCTTGACCGGCGATGAGGCCAGCCCTCGAGAAGCCGCCAAGCGAGGAAACGCGGGGCGCTATCGGCGATCGCGGAGCAGCGCCCGCGCGACGGCTGTCGGGCAGCGTCAGCGTGGGGCCTCGCTGTTGCCGACCTTAAGAGACTGAACAGGCCGCATTGAGCGCTAAGGGGATGCGGATCGAGATCAACCAATCGGCGCCGCCCCCGACCCGAACTGGCAATCCGGTGGCTGCTCGTGGTCTTTGTGTTGCGAGCCTCTTTGCTAGCGCATTGACGGCTGCCGCTTCGGCGGCAATGCAGCCGCGCGGCGAGTGCAGGTTTTTCCGCTATCGGAGGCAGAGCGGCCGTTATTGGCGGTGCCTCGCGACCAGGCAATTCGGCTATCATGGCCGAGCATGGACGCATCGTGGTCCGGAGCGCGACCGAGTCCCTGCAAGAGTTCTGACAAGCGGAGAGACTGCAAGTGTACTTTTGCTCATATTACCACGAGACCTGCATTAGGCTTTGCTTGGCAGACGGGCCGAGCAAGCTGGTTCGCCATTTACATCAACCGGCGGGGGCAGCGCGTTTGAAGCGCGGGCCAGGAACATCAGCATCGACGCCGAGCATGCGAAGGTCGATCAGGCTTGGTGATGCGGTCCGCATCTCTTACCGCGCAGCACCGCGTCGCTGTTCGCATTCATGCCAAGATTCTCTGGCGTCTAAGCGTGGCGGCCGAGACAAGCATCCTGCGCGCGCATGACCGCCGGGGCTGACGGGGCAAGACGGATGACATCAACGCCATCGTGGTGGTTGCCGGCGCTGTTGCTGGCAACCTCGCTCGCCGCCTGTTCGGCGCGCCCAGGTCCCGAGCTGCTCACTCCGACCGCGTCGGCGCCCAGCGCGCGGGTCGTGGCGGTCTATGTTGCGACAACGCGCGCGCGCCAAAGGCCGGACAGCAACGTTTTCACCAACGAGCACAGCAGTGAGCTGAACTACGCCGCGTTCGAGATCGCGGTCCCGCCGGTTCATCGGGTCGGCCACATCGAGTGGCCCACCTTGGCGCCGGACCCGGCGCTGAGCTTCGCGACCGTGCAGCAGGAGGTGCTTGACAAGCGGACATTCGAGCAGCTGATAGCAGCGCGGAGCACCCCCCGTAGGCCGCTGAAGGCTACCGTATTTGTCCACGGCTTTAACACCAATTTCCAAGAGGCGCTGTTCCGACTCGCTCAGATGACCGCGGACGGGGATCTCGCCGGCGTGCCCATCTTGTTCGCCTGGCCGTCTGAGGGGAAACTGACGGGCTACGTGGTCGATAAGGACGCGGTCGCTGCGTCGCGCGATCAACTGGCCGAGGTGCTGGCGATGCTCGCGCGGAACTCCGACGCGGACGTCACAGTGATCGCGCACAGCATGGGGGCATGGCCGGCAGTAGAGGCGGTGCGACAGCTCCGCCTGGCGCACAAGGACGCGGTCATCAGCCGCCTGCGCATCGTTCTGGCCGCGCCCGACATCGACGTCGACGTGTTCCGCACCCAGATGGCAGTGATTGGGCCGCTGTCTCCACCAATGACGGTGCTGGTCGCGCGCGACGATATCGCACTCTCCCTCGCCAGCTTTATCGCCGGTGAGCGACCAAGGCTTGGGATGCTCGACGTGGACGATCCCCGCATTCAGGAGGCGGCCGTGACGGCGAAGCTGGAGATCGTCGATGTGTCGAGTGTGAAGGCGCCCGACAGGATGAATCATGAGCGCTACGCCAGCCTCGCCGCTCTGTATCCGCGGCTCGCAGCGGCCGATGCCGAGGGAACTGGCATACGCGGCGCAGGCGCCTTCGTCTTCAACGCCGTCGGCGCAACCATTTCGAGCCCGTTCACACTGGCGGGCAGCGCCATCGCCGGCCGGTGATGCCCGAACCCGGCAAGCTGACGTAGCGATGCGAACAGGATCCAGGCGGACCGTCGAGCGGATACGCGCCGGCCTAACTAAAGACACCCCAAGCATATTGTTGATTGGGACGCTCCCTAACACCAACCTGAATCCGGCCCCCGGTAATAGACCGTGAGCGTTTATTGTGTCGCGCCAAAGTTCAATGTCAACGAAGAGGTCCTGGCACACACGCCCGAACCCAACGTTTGCTAACGTACCTAAAAGGACGGCTATTATTAGGCTTAATTATTAGTGTTCGAAGGTTTCAATTGACGGCCTTCCGTGAGCTACCTACCCGTGTTACGCAACTAAACAAAATCAAAAAGCGGTAATCATTCCGAAAAGGACAAAAACACATGTTCAAGCACCCTGTGGTTCTTGTGAGTATCGGGTTGATAACTGCAATCGCCTCCCAAGCTGCCGCTGAAGCACCATCGGGGACAAAGATTGGAGCGCTTAGCTGTCAGCTTGCCCCGAGCGCGACCTTCATCGTCGGTTCTCACGATCCCATGAGGTGTCGGTATACTCCGGATGGACCGTTTCCATCCGAGTTTTATGATGGCGTGATAAGTACGATCGGCCTCGACATTGGTTTCAAGACAGGTGGCGAAATGACATGGGCAGTCATCGCCCCTACTCTTGGTCCGCCTCGCGGCGGGCTTGCCGGGGAATATTTAGGGGCGAGCGGCGGCGTCACCCCTGGCATCGGAGTCGGCGCAAACTTATTGATCGGTGGCTCCGAACGCGCGTTTGTTCTGCAACCGGTTTCGGTGGAAGGACAGACAGGGCTCGACCTCACGCTCGGGGTGAGCGGTCTTGTGCTTCGATGGATCCGGTGAAGCGGCAGTGGACCCGAAATCCCACATTCTTGACGCCTGATAATCAGGCTGAGCGCCTTGCTTGCTGCCGTGGGTAATCTTGACGGCCGCTTTTCGTTGCAACCCCCAATCTGATTTGCGCACCAAAATGAACAGGCTAATTGCTGCGTCGGGAGGCGCGGAGGTGGATTTTGGCGGTCCGCCTGCAAAGCTCGGACGACCGCGGGGGCTCCCGCGCCTCACCTGTTTTCATTCAGCTCAAGTCCACGAAAAGAAGACCGCCCGGCGGGAGGCCTTCTATGCCAAGAGGGGGCGTTACTTCGACGGACATAACTGATCGAGCTTGTCGAGCTCTGCTGACAGCTCTTGCCCATCCTTGGACTGAAGGTCGACCTGCTGGAGGCCAGCGTTCAGCCGAACGAATTCTGGCCCCAACGCCTTTCCCAAGTCATCGGCCTGCTTGTTGAGCTGCGCGAGCTTGCTGTTATTGCCGGCGCTGCTGGTATTCCTTATTTCATCGCCAAGATCGGCAAGCTTGCAGTAGGTGGCGACCTTCGTTTTGTTGGCGCTGATGATCTTCACAACTTTCATTGCGTCGGCCTTGGTTGGCTTGGGTACGGACCGCTGGGCCTGGGCGGACACTGTTAGAATTTCGAGAATCGCGAGAATGCAGGCGATCTTGCGTGTCATGAAGGCTCCTTCCAGACAGGAACTTGCGGATTGGGAGAAATTCCTGTTTTGATTGTAGAATGGCGTGATTGGAAAGCGCTAGATGCCCCAGGAATCGGGCTGAATTATTTCAGACACCTGACCGGGCGCGGCTCTGTTGGGCATTGGCCTCGCGCGAGGCGCTGATCGAAACTTCCTCGCACGATCGCGATGGTGCCGGGCGCGGCAAACCGTCACCCGATTTGCTGGCGAAAAATCCGCAGCTCGGCATCTAAACCTCGTGCTCCGTTTTAGCGAACACTCCTGTTTGGAGAAGCTCTATTTGCCGCGACTTTCCACCGATTTGCGGCAGTCGTCACTCAACTTATCTTTTTGGCCGGCAAGACAATCAAGAACCGCTCCGCGTCCAGCGCTCCGATTAATACCCGCGCAAAGCTTTTGAGCGTCGGCGCGGCAGGCCCCGCGGTTCTGAGAACGATCTCGATCTTGTGCGAGCGTAACAGACGAGAATGAAATGAGGATGACGGAAGCAAGAATCGCAGCGTGCCGCATGCAATACTCCGAAGTGACGTTCTCGCCCCTGAATACCCTTTGTAATTTGAATTAGGGCGCGGCCAAGGCAACGTTTCTTAATTCCACGCAATGTTTTCGTCAGCCAGGAAGTCTTGATGCCCGCTGGACGCAATGGCCAATATTGCTTTCCGTTAACCTTTCGTTTGCTCATGTGGAGCCGAAGGAGTCGGGAAGCAGCAAAAGCCAGAGGCGAGTCCGGCGTGCGAACACTTCGGTGCCGAAATCCCGACGCGGAACCGTCTCCGGGTGAGCGCCGACAAAACCCCCGGCCGGCGCTGGCCCGCACGGCGCCGGACGGTTACCGTTCCGTCAGCGGGATCTGAATGGTCACGCGATCTTGGTCGCCCACCGTTCGGGTGATATGGCCTTTACCGGTGACATCCTCGACGAGCTCGATGCTGCCCGGCCCGACCGAGATCTTCTTGCCGCCCGAAATCTCCAGCTCGCCGTGGCCACTGACGGTGATGACGTATTGGCGGCGGGGCGCCGTGTGCCAATCGGCAACCCGACCCGGAGGTGCGCGACGAAGCTCCGCGCCGGCATTGGCTAGCAGTTTATAGGCTTCGACCCCGCCGGCGGAAGCGAAGTTCGCCTCGATTTCCTCCACGTGCGTCTGGCCGTCCGTCCCGGTATAGAGATGGTTGATCATCAGCGGCTTGTGCTTTTGCGCGTCGTCGGCGCTCGCGGCGGGCGGCGCTTGAACGGACGGACCCAACAGACCGATGCAGAAAAGCAATGGGAATTTTGCTTTCACGACAAACCTCCTTCTTTCATTTCCTAGCGCCAACGAACGAGGGCCCGCTAGAGCGGATTCCGATGACAGGGAATCACCTTCATCATGCCCGCGCTTGTCGCGGGCATCCAGGTCTTTCTTACGCGCGTCAGCGCGTAAGCCCTGGATGGCCGGACGAGTGTTCGTTGCGGGGACATGACTAACGGCTGTTCGCCGACGTCGCTGACACGCTCGTCATAAAAGCACGCCGCCCATCTCCTCACCTCCCGATCGCCCGATCGTCGCACCCGGCAAAGCCCCCGGCATCCAGGTGATCGCGCCGCCGTCCATGGTAATGGGGGCGAAGCTGTAAAAAATAGCCACCGTGGAATAGCCCGTCGATCTGGTGGGCATTTACTGCGGGAGAAACTTAATCAGCGGAATGGCGACAGGGCGCTGCCCTTCTCCGGGGCGCCCTTGAACGGAGATACATTCTCTCAATGCCCGATGAAGGGGGCCTTGAGGTAGCCGTCATCGCTCACAGTCCCTGCCGCTTTGAAGAGGTGAGCCATTCGCCGCTCAGTCCAGCTGATCATGAAGATATCATCTTCGAGCCGCCAGCGTACGCCGACGTGGCGATGTCCACCGACAGCGGGCCGTATTTGCCGATTGCAATGCGACGCCGATAGCTTGGGCGCCGGTTGCGTTCATACGTAGGTTCGGGCCGTCGACCGCGATCCGAGACCCGACGAGATCTACAAAATGCGCCGGCTGGGATCAGATCCACGACATCGGCTCCCTGCCACGTGTTCCGGACCAGCAGGTCCTGACTGGCCGCGAGCGCCTGGAAGCGCTCATTAAAGCGCCCGATAAAGTCTTCAGACCGCTGCTCCGGCGGGACCGCCACCCGCGGCCGCCGCAACAATCGACGTCCTTCAGAGGTGTCGTCGCCCCGCGGCGCCATGCGATCCTCACCGGTCCGGCCCGCCTACAGTGCTCGAGGGCACAGCGTGATGGTCCACACTTGACACCAGAGAGCCAGGTTGCAAATGAAAATGACGAAACCAGCTCGTAAGAGGACCAAAAACTTAATCAACGAAGTTGAACATGGATGGCAAATAAAGCTGTGATTACACAGTTATCTGCTTGAAATATCAGCTATATATTGTGTTCGAAATAAGAATGAAAATAAGAATAGAAATAAGAATACAAATAAGAATCGAGGTTCGATCGGGCTCTGGCGGTAGGGAAACTGCGAGATCGTCGGGCAGACCGCCGCATTGCGTGAGATTACCGTGAAGCCGGCTGAGGAACGGAATGGACTGCGCTTCGTCCCTTCTCCGCTGAGCGGGCCTCTTCTCGTCAACCGGAATTGAAACGGAACGGTCAGAATAGACAACCGTCGTGCCACGCCCTTGCGGATATTGAATTTTGAACAACGCGTCGATTTCGTCTTCACCAACGTGAGGCCACATGAGACGTAGCGAGATCGTTCTCCACCAGCCCGCACGCGGCTGTTGAGCGCTGGCTGGGCAGCCGTTGGGGATCGTCGAGTTTTTTCGACACGGCGCGCGCTTGCTGGTGGTGTCGCCATATTCGGGCTTGTGTTTGGCGGAACAGGAGCCCTATTGGCTCGACGACGATCATATCGCGGTGGCATCGGATGAACTCCTTGACGAGTCCACGAGGCCGACGGCGAGGCCTCTGTTCCTGCGGCCTGCCCGTGACGATCTCGTCAGCGGGCCGTGTCTGTGCACATTCCAGCCTTTAGAGCAGCCCGGCACCATTCTGCCCATTGGTCGGACCGCGTGCTTTCTGCTGCGGCCGTGCGCGTGTCACAGTGCCCCGAGCAAGCGCCGGTCGGCGCGTCCAACAGACTGTCGCTACCACCCTTTCGGCGTGATAGGATCAGTTAAGCGCTCTATGCGAGGAGGCAGGCTATGCGATTTATCACAAGAAATTACTTCCATCGCGCAGTTTTGAGATTGACGTTTGCCGCCACATTCTTCTGGCCCGCGTTTGCGTTTGCGGAGGAGACAACTTCAATTCCTGATTTGTCGGGCATATGGGGACGCTGGTTCAATTTCGAACCGCCGTCGTCAGGACCTGGTCCGGTTATCAGCAGGCTTCGGAGGTCAGATGGGAGCATCATCCACAGCGTGGTCGGCGATTTCACCAATCCGATCCTGAGGCCGCACACCGCAGAGGTGGTGAAGAACAATGGCGAACTGGAGCTGAGCGGCATTGTTATACCCAATCCCCACAACCAATGTCGGCCGGAACCAACTCCGTTCGCATTGAGTATTCAGCTCGGCATGCAAATCATACAGCAGAAGGACGAAGTCACTCTGCTGTACCTTTCGGACCATCAGGTGCGCCGCGTGCGCCTGAACGTGCCCCATTCTGATCATCCGAAGCCCACCTGGCAGGGCGAGTCCGTAGGCCATTATGAGGGCGACACGTTGGTGATCGACACGATCGGCCAAAAGGTGGGGCCGCTTTCGATGGTCGACCGGTTCGGCACTCCTTTCAGCGCCGCGCTGCACGTGATCGAGCGCTATCGGCTGATCGACGGGGCGACGGCGCGTGACCTCCAGCTGAAGCACGAAAGCACCTATTTCGGCGCCGGAAGGTCGAGCCCTGGTGGGAGCCCCTACGGCAGGGGCGACATCGACCCTGACGCGACGAAGCCGGGATTGCAGGTCGAGATCAATGTTGACGACCCCGCCGTCTTTACGACGCCATGGTCAGGCCTCGTGACTTATCGCCATGTGCAGGGCGAGTGGCCCGAAGCTATATGCGCCGAGAACACGTACGGGTCGGGGACATCATCGGTCAGCACCTCGTCATCCTCGACCTGCATCTTCAGCAGCTGCTCAGTGCCTGAGGCTGATCAGTCGGATTTCTAATTAAGTGAGGGTTGCTGCCGGCTGCGTTTGGCACGACCAGCGCACCGGCCCGACGGATAGAGGGACGCGCACATCTCACGGCGGTCGGGCCCGGAGAATCCGGCATAGCCCGCGAGATGCCGGTCAGGATGCTCGCCGCTTCGATCGGGAGCAGAATAAGCTTTGGGACCCTTGTACCGGGCTCCCGCGGTCGCTGCGGTTGGATATTGCACGAGCGCAACAGGCGCCCGTTCGTCCGGAGGCCGGCGGCCCAAAGGTCCATTAAGCCATGTGCCTCGCGGCCGTATCTCAGCGGGATGTTCTGCGCTGACGTAGGGGTGTTTGCGCTCGATGAGTTCGATTCGCTGGACGACGGCGCGACGTTGATGCCAAGACATCCGACGCCGATCAATTGCAGGCCGAGGTAGCGGCCTTACTGGCTCGCTGGGGCTTATTGTCGCGTTGCTGGATCAGGCAGCGCCAAGGGGTCGACATCGACCAGATAGAGGGTCGGCCGATGCCGCCGGCTGTGCGACCTTCATCCTCGGCGGCCCTTTTATGAACCGGGCCGGTTCATAACGCGCGCCAGACGTGGCAAACTGGAATAACCGTCCATGGTGAGAAAATCTCGCTTGGACATTATTCCGATTCTGAACAAAAGTTAGGGCGCGTACTGAAGCTGAGCGCAAGTATTTTGACTAGTTTTGAAGAGTATAGTAAAGATGGGAAGAAGAAAAGAAGATATTCTGACCCAAGACTATCTTAAATCCATCTTGAGGTATGAGCCTCACACAGGCAAGTTTTTCTGGCTAGTTGACAAAGGCAGGGTAGGATCTGGTGACAAAGCTGGAACGAAGAGTCGTCGTGGATATGTGGACATCAAGATAGATGGCAGGTCATATCTGGCTCATCGTCTGGCATGGTTATATGTGACGGGAGAGTTTCCAATCCGTGAGATAGATCACATCAACGGAAATCCATCAAATAACAGGTGGACTAATCTGAGGGAAGGAACTCACTCGCAAGTAACGACACCTCACAGAACTTACAAAACTAATATCTCAGGATATAGCGGTGTTCACTGGAGAAAAGATGCGGACAAATACAGGGTCAGGATAACAGTGAATAATCAAAGGATCTCGCTGGGACATTATTCAGATTTCAAAGAAGCATGTAGAGCAAGGGCTAAGGCCGAGAAAAAGTATTTTGGTAAGTATAGAAGAGTGAAGTGAAAGAAGTGACCATTTGCTTCCACTTTTTTTGTGTTTTGCAAGCGCGCGGGCGCGAAGCGTCTGTATTCTAATCCCGCTCCTGGCTCATCTGCCGGACGTGGAGGTCGACGTTCTGCCTCCTGAGTTTTCACAGCACCTGTCTATTCGGCCAAGCAGAGTTTAAGAGGAGGCATCCATGTCCAAGTTCGCCCCTGCGCTGGACAGCGGCCGCGTTAGCTGTTCGAATGCCTCAGCCTCGATTTGACGGCCCTGCCTGCGGGCCAGGTCGATAGCTCAAAGAAAAATACCCATCAAGCGTTCTCGCCGGCAGCGGGTCCGATACCGTGATAGCCGATCGGTGGAGCTGCTTCGTCACGGCTCACCCCGCGAGCCAACGGGCTGTTCAGGAGTTGATTCTGGACCTAACGCAAGGCGGCCGAGCGGGCGGCATCGAAGACGAAAGCAGTTTGTGGGGTGATCCAGCGCCCGGGCTCCTTTTCTCGGGCTTCCCTCCTCTGTTGAAGCTTGAAGCTTTGATTCAAACGATAGAAAACGGCAGACTGCCGAGCGGCGCTCGATATTGTCATGAGAGTGTTGGCTGCGCGGTGAGGCGGCGGAGGCTCAGGCGGCTATCGAGCGCCGGGCGACAGTGCCGATGCGCAAATCGATCGACCCGCCGACATCCACGCCACTATGAGGGCATGATTTGGCTCAATGGCGGTTGGCGTTGCGCCGGCCATTGCGTGAATCGGCTGTGACCGATGCAGATCCCGGCGACGAGCGCCCCTTGATCGAGTTGCGGCAGATTGACGATGACGCCGGCTTCACAGAGGGTCATGCCACAGCCGCGCCGGCATTCTGCCGTTAAGCTGATCGTCCACGCGAGAATGGCTTGCGCTCCCAACGACGACAAGGTTGATTTGCGGGGGCGAGGATTCGTCGCCCATTGACATTCGCGCCGCAGGCTCGATGGTGTTCCCTGGATGCAGGACGACCGGGCCTTGATATCGGCTTTTGCGGATAACTGGCAGCCAGGTCGCGTCCTCTTTCTCAAGATACCAGTTGAACCATGGCGCGCACCCATCAAAACGGACCCAAACGGCGGTGCTTTCGTTTCCTCCTTGTCATCGTCGCCGCGTCGCTAGCTTTGCCGCTCTCCTTTTCTCTCGCTCAATATGACTACTTTCCGTCACGACCGATCACCATCGTGATTCCGTTCACGCCGGGCGGCAGCGCCGATGTGCTGATGCGGCTAGTCGGTCAGAAGCTGTCCGAAAGCGTGAAGCAACCGGTGCTGCTCGACAATCGCCCCGGCGGGGGCGGTAATGTGGGGGCGCTCGCTGTCAAACTGGCGCCGCCCGACGGATACACGCTGTTCATGGCTCATACCGGCACCGCCGTAAACGTCACGCTCTATCCGAACCTGAAATTCGACCCGATCAAGGATTTTCAGCCGATCACGCCGCTGATCTCGTTTCCGAGCATTCTGGTCGTTCCGGCAGCCAGTTCGGCAAAGACTTTTGCTGAATTCGTTGCGCGCGCAAAGGCTCAGCCTGGAGGCCTGAGCTACGCATCCCAGGGCGTCGGCTCCAGCGGACACCTGTTGGGCGAGATGCTCGCGCGAGGTGCAGGCGTCACGATGGTTCACGTCCCGTACCGGGGCGTGGTGCCGGCGATCACCGATCTGATCGCGGGCCGGGTGGATTTCCTGTTCTCCTCACCGATCTCGGCATTTGCCTACCTGCAGGATGGCCGTTTGCGCGCTCTCGGCATCACGGGTGAAGCGCGCTCGCCGATCTTGGCTGATGTTGCCACCCTGGCGGAACTCGGATTTCCTAACCTCCAGCTGTCGACGTGGTTCGGCATAGTCGGACCGGCCGGAATACCGGCGCCAATCATTAAAAAGCTCAATGAGCAATTCATCAGCGCGGCGCACAGCGCAGCAGTGACCCAAATGGTGGTGTCGCAGGCAGCCGAGGTTTTCACCGCCACGCCAGAGGAGTTTGGCGCAGTGATGGCGCGCGACATCGTGCGGCTGGGCAAGGTGGTGCGCGAATCGGGCGCCAAGGGGGAGTGACGCGGAGGGGATCTAGTCACCCAATTTCCGGCCTGGCGATCCAGTTCAGGAGAACTCTGGGCAGAGCACACAGCCGAGCCCGGACACCGCGATCGCAACCTGGCAGGCCGCAGCGGAAGCAAATCGGCAACCCCCGAAATGTACATCCCGCGTGAAGCGGATTGCGGGAGGATTGGGAGTGCCGAGCTGCAACAGATCTCAGCCAAGGCTACAGCGGCGTCGGAAAACTGGATCTCGAAGATCATCGAACTCCCCGCCATAGAGAACGGCATGCCGGGAAGGAATGGTCAGCGAAAGCCGGAACCACTCAGCGGGTCGCCTAGGCGCTCCCCGCACAGCGAAGGCATCGGTAGAAGCCGCCAAGCGGTGAAATCGCGGTGTGCCTGCGAGTGGCCGCCGGACCCGACTCAGAGCGCGCACATGTAGGCCGCCGCGCGATGCCGGAAGCTCGGACGCAAACTAGCCGATTGGCGGGCGTATGCCGGGAGCAGGCTTAAGCTCGGGAGCGGACCGGGAAGGCGCCGGCTGAAACGCCAACCCGCCAGCCGTACTAGGGAAAACCCGCCGTAGGGGGGATCGAGGAAACGTCGGCATCAGTCGAAGCCCGGTCCGCGCCCCGATCCTGCCCGACTGAAGGTTGATATTGCGTTTTGGGTCAGCTAGCTGACCCAGGAAAACGCGCGCGAACTAACTGGCCCATCGCGGCCGTCGGTACAGCCCTTGCCGTCATCGTTTGGGAGGGCCTTGATGATCTTGCGCGGCGAGCGACCGAGAACTTCGACCGGTTCGTTGTATAGATCATCTTGCGGACGCCGGTGCGAAGGCGAAGAACGAACAAGACGTGCTCCCACGCCCCGCGGCACGTGTGCCCGATCGCTGGATAGCGCTTTGCCGTATGGCCTCGAGAAACGGCGAGCGCGTTGGCTGCGGGCGCGACAAATTGGCTAGGGTGCTCAGCCCTACAAGTCCCGAACATGCTGTAACCTGAGGCGGGCTTCGGTCCTTACGCGACGACGGGGTCGAGCATGTCTATGATGTTGCGCTATATCTTGGCTGCGTTCATCATGCTTGGGGCGGCGATATTTGCAATCTCGCCCTTTGCCAGCACATTCGTAGAGCAATGGTCGCGCCGTGACGTCGAGCTTCGCTCCAAGCTTGTTTTCAATTCGGTGCGGGATGAATTGGCAAATCTTCTAGCGGTCGGCGCAACCGCACAAATCGATGATTTATTTGATCGTCTTGCTCTTGATGAGAGGCTGCTGGCGGTAGGTTTCTGTGACCGCGAAGGTTCGCTGCGCTATCAAAGCAAGCTCATGCCTGCAAATTTCTCCTGCGAGAAAGTTGCGCGTGCGGCAACTGCGAGCTTTTCCGCTATCGGTGCGGAGGAGCGCCGGCTCCTTGTTGGCTCGTTCCCCATTGCTACCGACAAGACAAGTGGTCACCTGATACTTCTGCACGATCTGACCTTCGCGCAGCAGCGGAGCGCACAGGCGCGGACCTGGATAGCTATCTCGCTCACTGGAGTCGCGCTCATAGGCGCCGCGCTTGCGTCCATATTCGCGCTCTTGATCGTTCGCCGCTGGTTGCAGTCGATAAGGCTTGCGATCGAAGACGTAAAGGCGGGGCGTAACCGTGGCTTAGGCCAGGATCAGGGCTTAGTCTTCGGCCGTCAGATTCGCGACGTGCTGCGGGAACTCACAGAGACAACGCGCTCATTCGATACGACGGACGTCAATTGGGGCCCTGACACCGTGCGTCTGACGCTGGAAAGCCAGCTTCCCGACGCACAAATCATCGTCGTTTCGAATCGAGAGCCCTATATCCACAATCGTGCGGAAGAGGGGGCAGTGCTGCAAACGCCGGCAAGTGGACTTGTAGCAGCAATCGAGCCGGTAATGCGGGCCTGTGGCGGTACCTGGATCGCGCACGGCAGCGGCAGCGCCGATCGCGACGTCGTCGATGCCCATGACCGTATTCGGGTGCCGCCTGCATCTCCTGTCTACACACTGCGCCGGGTGTGGCTTTCTGAGAAGGAGGAGGAAGGCTACTATTTCGGATTGGCTAACGAAGGATTGTGGCCGCTATGTCATGTTGTGTTTGTCCGGCCAGCCTTCAGAGACGCGGACTGGAATGAATATCGCGCCGTCAACGCACGGTTTGCTGCGGCCGTTGCGGAGGAGGCGAACTGTGCCGATCCGATCGTCCTGGTGCAGGACTATCATTTTGCGCTGCTGCCGAAAATGATTCGTGAACGGCTGCCAGATGCAACCATCATCACGTTCTGGCACATTCCCTGGCCGAACGCGGAGACCTTTGGCATCTGCCCATGGAAGGAGGAAATCATAGCGGGCCTGCTTGGAAGTTCAGTTCTGGGCTTCCACACCCAATTCCATTGCAACAACTTTATCGACACCGTCGATCGCTTTATCGAGAGTCGAATTGATCGCGAGCACGCTTCGGTGACTGTCAGCGGCCACGAAACCTTCGTCCGGCCGTATCCAATCTCAATAGAATGGCCGCCAACCGCGCTCGCTGACCAGAAATCGGTGATCGCTTGCCGGACTTCGGTTCGTGCCGGCCTGGGCTTGAGCGACTCGATACGGATAGGCGTCGGCATCGAACGCTTCGACTACACTAAAGGTATTCTCGACCGTCTGCGCGCTGTCGATACATTTCTCTCCCGTTACCCCGAATGGATCGGTCGTTTCGTTTTCTTCCAGGTTGCGGCTCCAACGCGAGCGAAGCTCGCGACATATCGCAACCTACACGACGAGGCCGAGTGTCTTGTCCGCGAGATTAACGATCGGCACGGTAACGAAAGGTACACCCCTATTTCGCTTATCGTGCGGCATTTTGAGCCTGTAGAAGTGTTCGAGCTGTTTCGCGCCGCCGACCTGTGCGTCGTCTCCAGCCTTCATGACGGCATGAATCTCGTTGCCAAGGAGTTCGTGGCTGCCCGCGATGACGAGCAAGGGGTCTTGATCCTGTCCGATTTTGCGGGCGCATCGCGCGAATTATCGGAAGCGCTAATCGTAAATCCTTATGATCTCCAGTCCGTGAGTGAGGCTATCGCGCGCGCTCTTCACATGTCCGAGACAGAACAGCGCGATCGCATGCGGCTAATGCGTGACGTGGTGCGCACTCGAAATGTTTATCGTTGGGCGGGCCAGATGCTGCTCGACGCATCCCAGCTCAGAAAACGCCAAAAGATTATGCTGCTGGCTTCACAGAAGCCTAAGAATACGCTCATCCAAGGTCGTTTCGGAAAATTGCGTCAAGTTCGATGACGCGTCTGATAGGGCCAAACCGGATGGGCGCAAGCGGCCCATCGGACAGTTGGCGGCATTCGACCGGCACCGATGCGATCAGGAAAGGCCGTTCGCGGCGATGGAACGCCGTACACCGTATCACCGACCCGGGTGTCATGACCGGCACACGATGGCGAGACGATTATCCTGCGTCACGCACGCTCAACTTGAGCGTGGAACGTCGGGACGGCCAGCGCATCCTTGAATTGTTGTGGGAAGAGCGCGCCGGTGCCTCCGTAAATCAGCCACCAGAGCGCGGGGCTCGGAAAGCGCGCTGATAAAGACGCCATCCCGAACGCGACATCCGCCGGGAAGTTCGTGCCGACGGCTTCAAGCTTGCGCTATGAGACGGCCGATGGCAGCATTGCCCTCGGATGAGGGTGCTGCCGGACTACTCCATTGGTACAAAAGCTTCATTAGCGCCGGGCTTCGATGTGCCACCGATGCGGGTTGAAAATGACTGTCGGTGGGTATGACGCCCGAAATGTTGCAGCCGGACCTGTAGGCATTTCATCCCAGCGCTGGTGGGCAGGACACCCTTTTCCGCGCGCCGACAAGCCGGATTTCCGAGCAGGGGCACACCCTGGCGTTGGGCTGCCCGCTTAATCGCCATAGCCGATTCGATTTTGCCTTTGCCCGACCAAAGGAGGCCGCCAATTACGGCGGCCTCAAGTCTAGGGAGAAACGCCCCGGGGAGGGCGTTTGGAGGAAATGCCCAAGGAGATGGGCGCTACTGCACGAGCAACTTCTATGCCAATCTCAACTGTGCCGCGGGACAGAAGTGGTGGACGAGACCGGTGACTGCCACCGCACGGGTGAGGGACAAAACCGGTTCCACTCTACCTTCCGACCGGATCTTCCCGCCGGCAAGAGAACCAATGCGACTGATTTGAGTTGCGCGCCGTGAGTCGTTTTCGCCGGCGATTGGATCCCTCAAAGGAAAGTCGATGCCATCGCCGGGGATTCGGCGAGCGCGTGGGCCATGAATTCGAGCGCGTTGCGCACGGCAGCACGATCGGGCGGGCCACCGAGACAGATCCGCACCGCCTCTGGCGGCGCGCCTGCCGTCACAAAGGCATCGCTGGCGACGACGCCGATGCCGGTGGAGCGCATGTGACCGACAAAGGCCGAACGGGTCCAGGGGGGAGGCAGCGATGCCCACAAATGGAAGCCGATCGGGTCAGTGCGCACGCCGCTCGCCGGCAGGATCGCTGCCGCGAGCCGCTGCCGTTCGATCGACTCCTGGCGCACCGCGCTAAGCAAGACGTCACCGGTGCCGTCCGCGATCCAGCGCGTCGCCAGCGCAACGGTGAGCGGCGATGCCATCACGGTCGCGGTGCGGACGGCAGAGGCGAACAGCCAGCCTGAGCGCACGTCGGGCGCAATGACGTAGGCGATCCGCAGCCCGGCGCCGAGACATTTGGCGAGCCCCGCCACATGCCAGGTGAGGTCCGGTGCCACGACGGCAAACGGCGCTGGCCCGGCGGTCGGCAGAAAGCCATAGGGATCGTCCTCAACAATCGGCACGCCGAAGCGGTGGGCGATCCCGGCGATGGCGATCCGGCGCGGCTGCGAAATCGTGTGGGTCGTGGGATTGAGAAGCGTCGGATTGACGTAAAGGGCCTTGGGAGAGAACCTCGCGCAGGCCTCCTCGAAAGCAGCCGCATCGACGCCTTCGTCATCCATTGGCAACCCGACAAGCTTCAGACCGAGCTGTGCCGCAATCGAGCGGGTGCCGGGATAAGTGAGCTCTTCCGACAGGATCACGTCGCCTCCTTTGGCGACGAGGCCGAAAATGCCGAGCAGCGCCGGATGTGCCCCCGGCGTGATAAACAGCCTGTCCTGAGGCGGCGCCAGGGCGCGCCGGCTCAGCCAATTTGATGCCGCGTCCTTGTCCGCCTGCACGCCGCCGAAACCCTGATAACGCATCAGCGACACGAGATCGCGTCCGATCGCTTCAAGCCCGTCCTGCATGCGATCGAGCAGCTCCGGATCGTCCGGCTCGGGTGGGAGATTCATGGAGAGATCGACGATCTCCGGATGGCGCGCCATCGGACTGTGAGCACGCCGTGCTGATCTGCGCACGAAAGTTCCGCGCCCCACATGGGACTCGATCAGGCCGCGCTTCTGCGCCTCCAGATAGCCGCGGGCGACGGTGGTGAAATCGATGTCAAGGCGGCGGGCGAGCTTGCGTTGCGGGGGCAGGCGATCGGACGGCGCGAGGCGCCCGCTGCGGATATCCTCGGCGATGGCATCGGCAATGGCGAGGTAGCGCGGCTTGTCGCTGATGGCGAGGTTCGGCATCCAGTCTTGCATTTATTCCAAGCGCTCTAGCCGATAGTCATGCATCGACAATGCAAGACCCGGTCAACAGCAAATAAGTTAGGATTGACTGTATATTGTTGCGCGTCGGATTTCGAGGAAAAACCGGGAGGAAATTAATACTTCTCGGCGAGCGATCTGCGATCGCGTTTTAAAGACGATATTGCATAAAACATCGGCGTAGAGATGCCTTTTTGGCCGCTGCCGCGATAGCAGCAGCGGTGATTAATTCGGCAATGCGCCGTCAATTGAATGCAAAATTGACTGCAAAATGCATGGTGATGATGAATGGATATGCATTCCATCAATTGGCATGGCCTTTGCAAACGTTCAGTTGATCGAAGGTCTCATTCTTGCGTCGCACCGTCTATTCAGGAGGAAAGCATGCCTGCCGTGACCGCACCTGCACACCAAAAAGGTGATTACCTGGTCGACTACGAAGAAAAGGTGTTCGAGGACGTCAAAGCCGCGCCCGGCGAAAAAGCTCTGATCACCTTCCACACCGTCGCCTTCGAAGGTTCGATCGGCCTCGTCAATATGTTGCAGGCGCTCCGGCTTCAACGCAAGGGTTTCGAAACGTCGGTCTTGCTGTACGGACCCGGCGTGACGCTCGGCGTCCAGCGCGGGTTTCCGAAACTTGGCGATGAAGCATTTCCGGGCCACCAGAACTTCAACAATCAGCTGACCAAATTCATGGGTGAGGGTGGCAAGGTTTATGCCTGTCGTTTTGCGCTGCAGGCGCTCTACGGCCATGGCGAACCGTCGCTGATCCCAGGCATTCGCCCGATCAGTCCGCTCGACGTGCTCGACCTCATTCTCCTGCACCGCAAGGACGACGCCTTCATGCTCAACACGTGGACATTGTGAAGCCTTGCTGCACCTTAGGGTGCGCCATGTTGAACGGAGGATAAGGGATGGCGGAGAAAACCAGCATCCGCGTCGCGGCCGTGCAGCTGGCACCGGACCTCGATCAGCCCGGCGGAACCGTCTCCAAAGTTGTCGGCGCCATCGCCGAAGCCGCGGAAAAGGGGGCGAGGCTCGTCGTGTTCCCCGAGACCTTCGTGCCCTGGTATCCCTACTTCTCCTTTGTGCTCCCGCCGGTTCTCACCGGTGCCGAGCACATCCGGCTCTACGACAATGCCGTCGTAGTTCCGGGTCCGGTCACCGAAGCGGTGGCGGCAGCGGCGCGCCGCCATGGCGTTGTCGTGGCGCTCGGGGTCAATGAACGCGACCACGGCTCGCTCTACAACACGCAGCTCATCTTCGATGCGGATGGTCGTCTCGCTCTCAAGCGCCGCAAGATCACGCCCACGTTCCACGAGCGAATGATCTGGGGGCAGGGCGACGGCGCGGGCCTGGCGGTGGTCGATAGCGCGGTGGGGCGTATCGGGGCGCTAGCCTGCTGGGAACACTACAATCCGCTCGCCCGCTATGCCCTAATGGCGCAGCACGAGGAGATTCACGTCGCCCAGTTTCCGGGCTCGATGGTGGGGCCGATTTTTGCCGACCAGATCGAGGTGACGATCCGTCACCACGCGCTCGAAAGCGGCTGCTTTGTCATCAACGCGACGGGCTGGCTCACCGAGCAGCAGGTCGCCAGGGTGTCGCCGGACGAAAAGCTCCGCCGGGCGCTGCGCGGCGGTTGCATGACCGCGATCGTGTCGCCGGAAGGTGCGCACGTCGTGCCGCCGCTGACGCAGGGCGAGGGAATCCTTGTCGGCGAACTCGATATGGGTCTCATCGTCAAGCGCAAGCGGATGATGGATTCGGTGGGCCATTATGCCCGTCCCGAACTGCTCCACCTCGTTTTCAACGATCGGCCGGCGCGTCCCATGGAGACCTGGAGCGCCTCCGCATTCGTTGCTTCGCCCCCGACCGGGAGTGCATCCGATGAAGCCGACCCTGCCGACAGCCATGCGGACCGCACAGCTGATCAACGAGTTGCAGTCATGCGGAGTTCGGCTGGTTGATCCGAAGGCGGGTCACGAGAGCCGCCGCGGTGGGGCGGGCCCGTCCGATCACAAGGCGATGACCGTCGACGGCGTGACCGTTATGGTGCCGGTTCACACCGCGCCCGCCTTCGCAAGTCCCTACTTTGTCGAGAGGCCAGACGGACTCGGGCGCAGTCGCGTCAGCCGGGATGGTGTGACGCTCGGTGAGGTGAGCTTTCCGGTGCGGCCCCGCTTCTACGATCTCGCGACTGCCGACGGCATTCCCTACTGGAAGATAGCCGTCCTGCACAGCCGCGATGTCCTGGCGACGACCGTGCTGCAGAGCTGCATCCGTTACCAGAGCCGCACTAAGACGTGCCAGTTCTGCGCCATCGGGCAGTCGCTTGCGGCCGGCCGTACCATCGAGCGCAAGACGCCTGCGCAGCTCGCCGAGGTCGCCAAGGCAGCGGTCGAACTCGATGGCGTCTCCCACATGGTGATGACGACCGGTACGCCGCCTGGACGCGACCGCGGCGCCGCAATCCTTGCAGAGAGTGCCAAGGCGGTTAAGGCGGCTGTCGCACTGCCGATCGAGGGTCAGTGCGAGCCGCCGGATAACGACGGCTGGTTTGGCCGCATGAAAAATGCCGGTCTCGACTCGCTCGGTATGCATCTTGAGATCATAGCGCCACGGTTGCGCGCGCGTATCATGCCGGGCAAGTCCCAGATTCCGGTGGAACGTTACTTCGATGCTTTCGCGACTGCCGTCGCGGTATTCGGACGCGGGCAGGTCTCGACCTACATACTCGCGGGTCTTG
>JASHRR010000864.1 GCA_030037185.1 Xanthobacteraceae bacterium
GGTAACCCGCTGCCTTAAAGGCTGAGGGCAAAAGCCGCGCGGCTTCAGGCGTGGTTACTCTTGCGGTCGGTATGCGCCTGGTACGACTTCGCCAGTTCCGTCGCCGCAGCCGCGGTTGGAGCACACCTTCTGCCCGTTTGGGAACTTGACGCTCATGAGCTGACCGCCGCGCGAACCGTCCTTCATCGGGCGGAAGCCGACCTCGATGGTGTCGCCGACCCTGGGATGATCCGGCGCCCAACCCAGCGAAACCAGCTGCGACGGCGAACCGCCCTCGAAAGACCATGTCACCGCGTCGCCCTTGTCGTTGAGGATCGCGACATGCAGCCAGGCGTGTGGATTGACAAACTCGAATTGCTTGACGGTGCCCGACAGGTAAAGCACCTTCGACTGATCGAACATGGCGAACGCATGATGCGCGGCGGCCGGCGCCGCAAACAGCACCGCCGCTATCCCGGCAACACCGAGAGCCTTCCTGGTCATGATCCGCTCCCTGACGTGAGAAAACGTCATATTACCACGAATGCAGGCGCGCAGGAACCCGATTTGCGCTCACAAAAAGCTCACCGGATCGACATCCACCTCGAGCCTCACGCCCGGCTGCGCCTTTGGCGCGCGCCGTAGCCAGCCGCGCAGATAGCCCGACAGATCGAAGCTTCGCGCCGCCTTCGCCAGCAGCCGGAACCGGTACCGCCCGCGGATCACGGCGATCGCCGCCTCGGCGGGACCGAGCACCCTGGCGGCCTCATGCGGCGGCGCGGCACCGGCCAGGCGGCGCGCGAAGCCTTCGGCTGACGAACGGTCAGGCCCGGAGATGATGAGGCTCGCGAGCCGCCCGAACGGCGGGTAGAGCGTGCGCTCGCGCAGCTCGATCTCGGTTGCGTAAAAGGCCTCTCGATCGCCGGCAACGATCGCGCGCATCACCGGGTGGTGAGGCTGATGGGTCTGCAGATAGCCCTGACCGCGGCCGGTTTCGCGGCCGGCGCGGCCGGCGACCTGATGCAGCAGCTGAAAAGTCCGCTCGGCGGCGCGGGGGTCGCCGTTGGCGAGGCCGAGGTCGGCATCAACGATGCCGACCAGATTGAGCCTCGGAAAATGATGCCCCTTGGCGACCAGCTGGGTGCCGATGATGATGTCCACCCGGCCTTCGGCGATCTCCTTCAATTCCTCACGCATACGCTCGGCGGTGGTAACGAGGTCGCTCGACAACACCATGATCCGGGCCTGCGGAAACAATGCCGCGGCTTCCTCCTCGAGGCGCTCGACGCCCGGTCCGCAGGCGACCAGGCTCTCGCTTGCCTGGCATTTCTGACACCGAGGCGGCCTCGGTGTGAAGAAACCGCAATGATGACACACCAGCTGGCGCCGGAACCGGTGGTCGACCAGCCAAGCCTCGCAGTTGGGGCAGGAGAACCGGAAGCCGCAGGCCCGACAGAGCGTCAACGGCGCGTAGCCTCGTCGGTTGAGGAACAGCAGCGCCTGCTCCTCGCGCTGAAGCGCGATCTTCACGGCCTCGGCGAGGCGCGGTGCCACGAAGCGCCCGCGCGGCGGCCCGTCGCGGGTGAGATCGATGGCCTCGATCGAGGGCAGCGGTGCGCCGCCAAACCGCACGGGCAGACGCTGTCGCCGGTACCGCCCGCGCCTTGCGTTGACCTCGGTCTCGATCGAAGGCGTCGCAGACGCCAGCACCACCGGAATCTTCGCCATATGGCCGCGCACCACCGCCATGTCGCGGGCGTGATAATGGACGCCATCCTCCTGCTTGTAGGCTCCGTCGTGCTCTTCGTCGACGATGATGAGGCCGAGATCGGCGTAGGGCAGGAACAACGCCGAGCGCGCACCGGCGACCACGCTGACTTCGCCTGCCGCAATCGCGTGCCAGACGCGGGAGCGCCGTCGCGAGCTCACCTGCGAATGCCATTCTGCTGGTCGCACCCCGAAACGCGCGGCGAAGCGATCGAGGAATTGCGCTGTGAGCGCAATCTCGGGCATCAGGATGAGGCTCTGGCGGCCGCGCGCCAGCGCTTCGGCAACAGCCTCGAAATAGACTTCGGTCTTGCCCGAGCCGGTGACGCCGTCGAGCAGCGTCACCGACGGGCCTGCACCGACGCCGGCGCGCAGCGCGGCGCCCGCCGCGGCCTGCGCGGCGGTGAAATCCGGCACCGCATAGGTGGGGTCGGGAGCGCTCGCAACCGGGGCCGGCGGCAGCTCCAGCGGTTCGAGCGCGCCTTCGTCGATCAGGCCGTCGATCACCCCGATCGACACGCCCGCCTGCCGGGCAGCTTCGCGTTTGCCGTGGGCGAGGCCATCGGCCAGCGCGTTCAGCACCCGCGCCCGGGCGGCCGTCAGGCGCGCGGGAGGCGGGCCGGCGAGCCGTATGCCGATCCGCACTTGCTCCGGGCCAGCGTGCTCACCCATCCGCAACGCCATGCGCATCACCATGCCGCGCGGGCTCAGCGTGTAGCCTGATACCCAGTCGATGAACTTGCGCAATTCTGCCCGCAGCGGCGGAACGTCGAGCTTTGCGGCCACATCCCGCAGGCGATTGTCGAGCCGCGGATTGGGTGTTGCATTGTCGGCCCACACCACGCCCGTACAGTCGCGCGTGCCCAACGGCACCCGGACGAGATCGCCTGGCGCAAGCGCCAGGTCATCCGGCACCCGGTACGAATAGGCACGATCAAGTGCGACCGGAATCAGTACATCGACGACGCGTTTTGTCATGATTGTTTTGTGCCGGTGTTGGGCCCTGATTCGCCCGCGTTAATGAAGCTGACACCAAGGGGGTGCGATAACGCACGGGGTGTCAAGACTGAAAGGATTTCGCTCCTGCGATGAGCAAACCCACCAATGCTGCTGCCGACACGCCCTTCGCAGCCCCCGAGATAGCGGCCGAAATCAGCCTCTGGCTTGCCCATCTCGGCATCGAGCGACGGATGTCGAAGAAGACGGTCGATGCCTATCAGCGCGATGTTCGGCAATTCCTCGACTTTCTTGCCATGCATTTCGGCGCTCGCGTGACTTTCGCGAGCTTACGCGAGGTGGCCGCGCGCGATGTCCGCGCCTTCATGGCGCATCGCCGCAGCGAAGGTGCTGGTGGACGATCGCTGATGCGGTCGCTCGCGGGCGTGCGTTCATTTGCTCGTTTTCTCGAGCGGCAGGGCAACGGCAGCGTTGGTGCGCTTAATGCGGTTCGGGCGCCCAAAACCCCGCGGACCCTGCCGAAACCGCTGGCGATTGCGCCCGCCAAGCGCCTCGCCGATGCCGGTTTGCGTGCCGGCGAGGAGCGCGCTCCCTGGGTGCTGGCGCGTGACGCGGCGGTACTGGCGTTGCTTTACGGATCGGGGCTGCGCATCTGCGAGGCGCTTGGCCTCAAGGTCAAGGACATTCCGCCGCCCGGCCGCGGCGACACCATCACCGTCACCGGCAAGGGCAACAAGACCCGCATGGTTCCGGTCCTTCTCCCGGTGCTGCAACTCGTTGCCGATTATTTCGCAATCTGCCCCTATGAGCGCGCGCCAGAGGCGCCGGCCTTCGTGGGCGCCAAAGGCAGGGGGTTGTCGCCTCGCATCATTCAGCTCGCGATGGCCGGCGTGCGCAGCGCGCTCAACCTGCCGGAAACCGCAACGCCTCACGCGCTGCGGCATTCGTTTGCAACCCACCTCTTGGCCCGCGGCGGCGATCTGCGGTCGATCCAGGAGCTTCTCGGCCACGCTTCGTTATCGACCACCCAGGTCTATACCGCCATCGATGCGGAGCGGCTGATGAAGGTTTACCGCAGCACCCATCCCCGTGCGTCCACTGAGGTAATCGTCGACAAATCAGGCGCCTGATTGGTGTGCTCTTGCACCGGTCGCAGCATTGCGCAATTTTGCTACCATCCTATCCTCCCCCGCAACAGCGAGGGATGAATGGGGGCGGCAGAGGAGGGTGATCCATGGGTGAAGCCCACGAAGAGTTGGAAAAAGCCGAAAGCGCCGGGCATGCGGCTGGCGTGAACAAGAAGGTCGCGCTCCTGATTGCGATAATGGCGCTGTTTCTGGCGTTGTCCGAGATGCTTGGCAAGAGCGCCAACACGGAGGCAATTACCCTCAACATCCAAGTATCCGACACCTGGAATTTCTTCCAGGCCAAGAATATTCGCCGAACCGTCGTTCTCGCCGCCGCCGAGGAGATGAGAGTCGGGGCGATACGCGTCAACGACAGCGACGCGAAGGACGCCATGACCAAACAAATCGACGAATGGCAGAAGACGGCCGCGCGCTATCGCTCCGAACCTGAGACGCGGGAGGGAACAACGGAGCTTGCCGAGCGCGCGATGGAAGCCGAGCACGAGCGTGATACGGCGCTGGCGCGCTACCACAATTACGAGCTGGCGTCGGCGGCCTTTCAGATCGGAATCGTACTGTGCTCGGCCGCCGTTATCACCGGCACGCTGCTATTGGCCTGGGCCGCCGGCGGCGTCGCAATTTTCGGTATCCTGTTTACCACGCTCGGACTGTTTGCTCCCCATGCGCTTCATCTCGGCTAGCAGCAAAGCCGAAGCGAAGCCAAGCAGGGCAAAGCGCAGCCTAGTCACCCTGACGCAGCCTCGCAGGCAGGGCGCCTGAGCGGCTGCGTGCCGCCTCGGCGCACAGTTCGGCAAGGCTGCGAGCCCGCGCGTTCGCCACACACGATGACTCACTGGCGGCGCCACCCGACTTGCCGAGATCGACGGCGTTGTCGGCCATCATTTTCGGAGGCGTATGTGGCGGGGCCCGGGGAACGGATGCCGCCGCCGGCGGCGGGACCGGCAAGGAGGCTCCTGCGCCTGCGTGGCGGCTTGCGGTAAGTTCGTCGCCGACAGGCGGCGCGGGTTTGCAGGCCATGCCCGCTGTTCCCCGCCATGGCGCCGACCGCCGTCGGGGCCGCGCTCTGGCCGTGCCGGCAGAACTGCGCTGGGCTCGCGGGAGCGGCGCGCACCGGCTCATCGCGCTGCTGGCGGATCGACGCTCGCGCTCCCAACCGGCTGGCCATAGCGTCTGGCGGGCCGTCGCTGCTCCGCGTTGACCATTCTGGCGCGTGCGGGTCGCGCTGGCCTGGTTCCTGGGTTATGCTCCACCGCCTCCGCGCGCATTGACCATGTCAATCCGCGGTGTTGGTCATGTCTCGAGGAACTACCGCTATGGCGAATTTGTGGGCACGCAAGCCGATCTCGGTCCTTGAGGCTGAGGCGCAGGAAAGAGACGTTCAGACATTGACAACGCACGGCGGCGTGCCCCTCAAACGGACCCTGTCGGCCACCGACCTTGTGAGCCTTGGCATTGGCGCCATCATCGGCGCCGGAATCTTCGTGCTGACCGGACATGCGGCGGCCGCGAACGCGGGACCGGCAATCACTCTGTCTTTCGCGTTGGGCGCCGTCGCCTGCGGTTTTGCCGGCCTGTGCTACGCCGAAATGGCTTCAACGGTGCCAATCGCGGGCAGTGCATATACCTATGCTTACGCAACCATGGGCGAGTTCATCGCGTGGATCATCGGCTGGGACCTGATCCTGGAATATGCGCTCGGCGCAACCACGGTCGCGATCGGGTGGTCGGGCTATGTGGTCAGCTTTCTCAAGGACTTGGGGATCGCGGTGCCCGACGCCTATGCCGGATCCCCTCTCGCCTATGATGGCGCAAACGGAGCGTGGCACCTGACCGGAGCGGTGATCAACGTGCCGGCCGCTGTCGTGGTCGCTGCCATTTCCGCGCTCCTGGTTGTCGGCGTGCACGAGTCGGCTCGGTTCAACAGCGTCATCGTGGTGATCAAGCTCGCGATCGTGGTCATCTTCATCATGACGGGTATTTGGTTCGTCAGCGCGCAGAATTGGGTGACGGCGAGCAACCCGTCAGGCGCCTTTGTGCCGCCCAATATCGGTCCCGGTCAATATGGCTGGAGCGGCATCGTGCGCGGCGCGGCCGTGGTGTTCTTTGCCTATATCGGGTTCGATGCCGTGTCGACGGCCGCGCAGGAAGCAAAGGACCCGAAGCACGATATGCCCATCGGCATTCTCGGATCGCTGGCCATTTGCACCGTCCTCTATATGATGGTGGGATTCGTCCTCACCGGCATCGTTCCTTTTGACAAGCTCAATGTCCCAGATCCTATAGCGGTCGGCATCGATGCGATCGGAATGGGGTGGCTGGGACCGATCATCAAGCTCGGTGCGATTCTCGGGCTGACCTCGGTCATTCTGGTCATGCTGCTCGGTCAGCCGCGCATCTTCTACTCGATGGCGCGTGACGGTCTGCTGCCGGCGTTCGCCGCCCGGGTCCATTCGCGGTTTCGAACGCCGTACGTGACCACCATGGCAACCGGGTTCGTCGTGACGATGCTTGCCGCCTCGCTGCCGATCGGGCTCGTCGGCGAACTCGTCAGTATCGGAACGCTGTTTGCGTTCACCATCGTTTGCCTTGGCGTGCTCGCCCTTCGCGTCATCGAGCCCGGGCTTGGGCGCCCCTTCACGACGCCGGCCGTCTATGTCGTCGCGCCGGCCGGGGCGGCTTCGTCATTGTTCCTGATGTTCGGGTTACCCTTTGATACCTGGGCACGTTTTGTGGTGTGGCTGGTGGTCGGCCTCGTCATCTATGCGCTCTACGGCGTCAAGCACAGCAGACTCGAACAGTCGTCCAGGCGCGTTTCCGACGCCTCGGCAGGACGGCTTGGTTGAGAACTTCGACCACAATGGCCATATGCTTTGAATGAGCCGGCCTGCTGTCTACTATGGGGACTATCTTAAGCTCGACCGACTGCTGTCCGCGCAGACTCCTGAAAGTTCCAAACATGGGCCGCCGGTGCACGATGAGATGCTCTTCATCATCGTCCACCAAGCCTACGAGCTATGGTTCAAACAGGTTCTGCACGAGTTCGATCGCATTGAGCAGGACTTTTCAGCTAATCCGGTGGACGATGAAGCGCTGGCCCGCATCGTGCATTCGCTGGCACGGGTTCACGAGATACTGAAGCTGCTGGTCGCCCAGTTCGATGTGCTCGAGACCATGACGCCGGCCGATTTCCTCGACTTTCGTGACTACCTTTTCCCCGCCTCAGGCTTCCAATCGATTCAGTTCCGATTGATCGAGACGCGCCTCGGCTTGCCTGAAGGCACGCGCGTCCCACTCGATGGCGAGGCGGTCGACAAACGCCTTGCGGCCGCCGATCGGCAACGGCTCGCGGCGGCTCGCACACACCGCACGATCTTCGGGCTGCTCGACACGTGGCTTGCGCGCACACCGTTCCTGGACTGGGGCGGGGAGCCATTCCGCAAGGCTTATCGTGGCGCGGTCGTCAGACACCTGTCCGCGGATGTCGCAACCATCAAGGCGGATTCGGTGCTCCCCGCCGAGCGGCGAGAGCGGGAGACAAGCGGCATCGACAAAGCCCTTGCGGCATTCGAACGCATCTTCGAATCCGACGCCAGCCCCGAGGCTTGGCGCCTTTCGCCGAAGGCCTTGCAGGCAGCTCTCTTCATTACGGTCTACCGCGAAATGCCTGCTGTGCAGCAGCCTTTCCGGCTTCTCTCGCTACTCATGGACATCGATGAGACCCTTACGTTCTGGCGCTACCGCCATGCCTTGATGGTGGAGCGCATGATCGGACGCAAGATCGGAACTGGTGGTTCATCGGGGCACGCCTATTTGAAGAGCACGGCCGAGCGTCATCGTATATTCGGCGACTTGTTTGAGCTGTCGACTTTCCTTATCCCGCGATCAGCGCTCCCGGAACTGCCGGCGGACGTAAAACGGCGCCTTGGATTCGTTTACGCCAGTCAGTGACAGATGGCGGACGTCAGGCAAGGGGAGAACATCTTGCGATCCACGCACGTCCTCGATCTCCGCGCCGACTTCTCCCGCTTTCGCGGTGCGAACGCGAAGCGCATCAACCTTGCCGCGCACAGTCACCACGAGTGGCCGGACGTTACCTATGAGGCCCAAATACGTTGTTGGGAGGATGCGGCGCGGCTCGCCGGCGACAAATGGGGTCGCGTGTTCGGCGAGCTGCTTCCTGCGCTCCAGGAGGGGATCGCCGCGATCCTCAACTTACCTGATCCGTCCACAATCGCGATTGCGCCCAACACGCACGAATTTCTGCGCCGGATCCTTTCCTGTTTTCCGTCTGACCGACCGGTACGGATCCTGTCGACCGACGGCGAGTTTCATACCTTCCGGCGCCAGATCGCTCGCCTTGAGGAGGACGGCAGGGCGATTTGCACCCGCATCGCCGCCGAGCCGTGCGCAACTTTCCCGGCGCGTTTTCAAGAAGCCGCCGCGAAGGGCGGGCATGACCTCGTGTTCGTGTCTCAGGTCTTCTATACCAGCGCTGCGACCAGCGGGCCGCTCGAGGCCCTCGCCGACGCGGTGCCAGACGGCGAAACCTTCATCGTCATCGATGGCTATCACGGGTTCATGGCACGCCCGACCGACCTGTCAAACGTTGCCGGCCGGGTGTTCTACCTCGCTGGTGGATACAAATACGCCATGGCGGGCGAGGGCGTTTGCTTCCTGCACTGTCCGGCGGGCTACGGTCCGCGGCCGCGCGACACGGGCTGGTTCGCCGAATTCGGCGCGCTTGCGGCCGTGCCCGGAAGGACTGTCGGCTATCCCGCCAGCGGCGCCCGCTTCCTGGGTGCGACGTTCGATCCGGTCGGCATCTATCGGCAGCTGGCAGTGCTCTCCTGGATGGCCGCGAATGGCCTTGCGATAGCAACGGTACACGCTCACGCGACCGCCCTGATGGTGCATTTCCTGCGGCATCTTGAGCCGCTCGGCCTGAAGGGTCTGACCAGCGCCAACCTTGTCACACCGTTCGGCCAAGGCGCCGCTCACGGCAACTTTCTTTCGTTCCATGCGCCGCATGCTGGCGCCATCGCCGCAGCGCTCGCCGCCGCCGACGTTCATGCCGACCATCGCGGCGACAGGATGCGGTTCGGCTTCGGCCTGGCGACGACGCTTGAGGACGTGGATGCGGCGATTGAGCGAATGGCGGACGTTCTGGCAAGGCTCTAAAGCCGCACCATGGTGGGCTGAGGGGGCCGTCTTCGGATCGGCTGCGGGCTTGAGGGAGCGGCCGCGCCGGCGGCAAAACTTGCGGGCGGCCCGGCAGCCCGCATATCGCCTTCGTTCCATGCGGGCTGCCTCCTGCTGCAGCTCTTGCGAGCTGGCAAATATCGGCGCTATTGATCTTGCGAAACGGAAAGGCTTTACGGTCTGCAGGGCGCCGCAGCGGGGAGGCAAGTTTGACCAAGACCATCAGGGGCGTGCAGTTCGAGGACGACGTCGACAACGCGATGGGACTTAAGTTCTACAACTTGTCCCACCGGTTCGGCTATCAGTCGCCCAACTGGCCGTATTTCGAGGACGTCAAGATCGAGCGCATCCACTATATGGCGAAATCGGGAGTGCTGTCTCAGCGCATCACCACGTCCATGCACAACACCACTCATATCGATGCACCCGCCCATGTGGTCCAGGGCACGCCCTTCATCGACGAGGTGCCGCTGCCGCATTTCTTTGGCTCCGGCATCGTGGTGTCGATCCCGAAGAAGAAGTGGGAGCCGATCACCTATGACGATCTCGAACAGGCCGCCGGCCCGCACGTGCGTCCGCGCGATGTCGTCATCGTCAACACCGGGTGGCACCGGCTCTACGAGGACAGCGAGGACTATTTCTGCCGCGCGCCGGGCTTTGTGCCGTCAGCCGGCGAGTGGTTCGTGGAGAAGAAGGTCAAGGTGGTGGGGCACGACACCCAGGCCAACGATCATCCGCTGGCGACCGCAATCGGGCCGCAGCGCAACGGGCCGCTGCATCCTCACCTCGCCGAGGAGTACAAGCAATGGTCGGGCGGACGCGACTGGAAGGAAGATTTCCCCGAATGGGAGCCGGTTCACCGCATTCTGTTCCGCAACGGCATTCTCGGCATCGAGAACGTGGGCGGCGATATCGATAAGGTGACGGGCCGGCGCTGCACTTTCGCGTTTTTTCCATGGAACTGGGAGCGCGGCGACGGCTGCATCATCCGGCTGGTCGCCATCGTGGACCCGAGCGGGGCCTACCGCATCGAAAGAGGGGAGACGTTCTAGATGGAGGTCAGACGTTTTGCCGAGGCGAAGAGCTATCAGGCACCCAACCACCGCAATTACGCATCGCTGCGCTTGTTCGGCCTCGACGCCGGCGGGCCAAAGCAGTTCGTGGTCGGCCTCTCGCACTTTTTGCCCGGCGGCGGCGCCGGCCCCGACGCCACGCCGACCGAGAAAGTCTACGTGGTTCTCTCGGGCGAACTGACGGTGATCGCGGGTGGCAACGAGACCGTACTCAAGGCAAACGACAGCTGCTTTATCGCGCCCGGCGAGACGCGCGAGATCATCAACTGCGGCAACGAGGTGGTAACCATGCTGGTGGCGATGTCCGCGCCGCCGCAATGAGCGCGGTCTGCTAGCGGCCTTGTTGCCGGGTCGAGCGCGAGCGAAAACGGGAGCCGGTTTACCACGCGTCGAAGGCGGCCCGGCGTTCAACCCGGGTTAAGATCCCCTCCGAGGAAAAGCCATGTCCGACGATTTCCTGAAAAATCCCGCCTCGCTGTTCGACGTTCGGGGCAAGACGGCGATCGTAACGGGCGCATCGGGGGCGTTTGGCTCGCTCGCCGCCAAGGTGCTTGCCGGCGCTGGCGGCGCTGTCGTGCTGGCGGCGAGCCGGGAGGACGAGCTCAAGAAGGTCGCGGCCGAATGCGAGGCACTGGGGGGCAAGAGCGCGATCGTCGCGAAGCGGCCAAGCTCCTCGGAAGATTGCGAGGCGATCGTCGCTGCCGCGGTGACGACGTTCGGCCGGCTGGACATCCTGGTGGTCGCCTCCGGCCTCAACAGAGTCTCGAAGATCATCGACCAGAAGCCGCAAGATTTCCTCGAGGTGATGGACGCCAACGTCACCCAGTCCTGGCTGATGGCGCGCGCCGCCGCTCGGCAGATGCTCAAGCAGGGCAGGGACGAGAACGGGCTCGGCGGAAAGATCATCCTGACCTCCTCGGCGCGCGGGCTGTTGGGACACCCGGCGGGCTATACGGCCTATTGCGCATCGAAATCCGCGGTCGACGGCATCACCAGGGCGCTCGGCTGCGAGCTGGGCGAAACCGGCATCACCGTCAATGCGCTGGGGCCGACGGTCTTCCGCTCGCCGCTGACCGCATGGATGTACGAGGACACTGAACGCGCTCGCGACGTGCGCAAGGGCTTCCTCGCCCGCGTGCCCAAAGGCCGGCTCGGCGAGCCTTGCGACCTCGCCGGCCCGCTGCTGTTCCTCGCTTCGCGGGCGTCAGACTTCTACACCGGGCACATTCTGTACGCGGATGGCGGTTATACGGCTGGGTGAGGCAATGGAGTCTAGGCTCGACCCCTCGAAGGGTCGTCGTGCGCGCAACCGGTCGATCCGGCACTCCTTAAAGACGGTGCGGGGCGCCGCGCGGTGGGATCAGGGCAGCACGTCTTCACACCCTCGCGAGCGGCCTCTGGCATTCGTGTGGAGGGTGGGGGCCGCCCCTCGAAACCGGCGACGGCGCATAATTTCGAGGGGCGGCCGTCTCGCAAAATGGCGGCGCGCCCGGCGGCCGTACCGCCCACTCTCCGTCGAGACTCGCACGCGTGCCCGTGAGCCTGAGGTCCGACATTGTCCTGCAAGCTGTTTCGCCGGGCATAACAGCGCGGCGCGCACGGCGCCACCTCAATGACCAAACCGCGCATCGCAGTCATCGGAGCCGGACTGATGGGCCACGGCATTGCCCAGGTCTTCGCGCTCGCCGGCCACGATGTCGCCATTACGGACAGCCATGCGCCGACGCTGGCGAGCGCCAAGGACCGCATCTTAGCCAATCTCAACGACCTCGGAGACGACCTGGCAGCGCTCGAACGGATCGAGGTCCGTACCTCGCTCGACGAAGCCGTGGCCGGGGCGGATTTCATCGTCGAGGCCGTGCGCGAGAACCTTGGCGTCAAGCGCAAGCTGTTCGCCGACGTCGAGCGCGCTGCGCGCGAAGACGCGATCCTTGCCAGCAACACGTCGGTGATCCCGATCACGGCAATCATGGGCGGCCTCGAAAACCGCGCCCGCGCGCTCGGTACCCACTGGTGGAATCCGCCTTATCTGGTACCGCTGGTCGAGGTCATCGCAACCGAATGGACGAGGCCAGCGGCGATCGATTTCACCATCAAGCTCCACGCCGAGGTCGGCAAAATCCCGGTTCACGTGAAAAAGGACGTGCCGGGATTTGTTGGCAACCGGCTGCAGCACGCATTGTGGCGCGAGGCTATCTCGCTCGTTGAGAATGACATCTGCGACGCCGAAACCGTTGACACGGTGATCAAGGCCGCGTTTGGCCGCCGGCTGGCAGTGCTCGGTCCCCTGGAGAATGCCGACCTCGTCGGCACCGATTTGACGCTCGCGATTCATCAAACCGTGCTGCCGGCGCTCGATGCGCGGCCCGGTCCGTCCCCATATCTCGAAAAGCTCGTTGCGCAGGGCAAGCTCGGCATGAAGAGCGGCGAAGGCTTTCGCTCGTGGACACCCGAGCAGCAGGCCGAGCTGCGCGCCCGGGTGCTCCGCCACCTCAAGAGAGCGCGGGAGAGCCGATGACACGCGACGTGCTCCCCCCGGGAGGGGTTCGGGGATATTCGCTTGGGCATCCCAAGACCGCATTCATGCGGTGTGGACCGAAACGCGGAGTTGAAGGCCTTAGATCGGGAGCAGACGCGACCGTGCAGCGAGGCGAGGCCGGCGCGAGCCAAGGCGAGAGCTTCGACAGCTCGACGACGTGGAGTGGAAATGCGCGCGTCTGCCGCCGACACATTGGACGACTTTTCCCTGCCATCCGGCGCAGCTTGTTAGCGCACATGTTGGCCATGATCGAACACCAATCGAGATTATACGAAGACATGAGCAGCCTGATGGTATGTCGCGGCGGGAGCAGATATCCGCGGCCATGACAACGCAAGCTGTTGATATTTTGTAGCAATTCTGATTGCTCATCGAGCCTGCCCCAACACGTGCCCTAACAAGCCGCGCCGGACGGGTGCGCAATTCGAGTGTGGGTTTGCCCTTTGCCGGAACGCTCGCCAGCGCCATTCTCGTTCGTCGCGCTCGGTCTCGCACGGGTACCCGGGCGCGCGCACTTCCCGCGATCGACCGGCGATGGACCGCGTGACGGCGCCATCTGGGTCACTCACCCCGTCCCTCCCCCCAAAAACGGAATTGCCGGCGTGTTGGGATGCGCCTTTCCCGGCGAGCTCGATTACCGCGTAACCGTTAACAGATTTCTTGCCACGTGGCAGGATGTTAACCGAACTTAGGCACTGCAATGGGTTCACGGCGCCACAAACTGCCCGAGGACGCGGACATTCGCGATCAGGGCTACCTTCAGAGCTGTATCGCCGATTTTCGCCGCAAGCTCGTCATCAAACCAGACATCGATACGATACGAGCACAAACACGCGAGCGGGTGAGGAAGTAAAGACGACGCCGTCGGAGAGCAGTCACCGAAACAATTGTGTAATCAGTCAAGCCTCTGGCTTCGAAGTATTTTTTCAGAGTTTATTCCATTTGGAATAAGGTTTAGAAACCGACCGGCGAAGTCGCGCCGTAGTTTGGCGCTCCGCCAAATTGCCTCCATGCCGAGCTGGCCTGGCTGTGCCGACTGCCATGGCGGCGATGACAAGCCGGTTTGCGCCGGGCCATGGATCATTGCGGTGCCGTACCGCCATGATCCATGCTGGTCGATGTGCTCTGGATACCTATAGAGCCAATCGAAAGAGCCCGCATGCGCATCACCACGAGCCCGGCATCCTGACCGGGCTCTGCGATTCGACGTTTTGTTCGCGTCAGAACTTGAAGCTCAGAGCAGCCCGACCGACATCAACTGTCGTTCGGGAGTTGCTAATGTCAACCCCAGTTTGGGTGAACACGTCGAACAGGGGGGAGCTGTTCTGCCTGCCGAAGTCGTAGTGTAGCCATTCACCCCGCAGCAGCCAGTTGCCCGCAAATTTCCATTCGAGTCCCGCGCCCGCCACCCAGCCAAACTGGTCGGTGTCGGACAACGTGCTGAGGAAAGTCGGAAGCGTTGTGGTCTCGGTGATAGTCTGCTCGAGATGACCCCAGGCAATGCCCCCGGTGCCGAACAGAAGCAAATTGGGAAGTATCAAATAGCCAAGCCGGCCACGAGCGGAAGCCAGCTCGTCGATCTTGGTGTGTTGTGTTAGCTCCCCTGCAGAAAAGGACGTGGGGGTTCCCGGTGTAAAGAACGTGGACGAACCATTGATGTCCGCGCCGTCGAAGTCTACTTCCAGGCCGCCGACAACCGGCCCCCACTGCCAATTGTGGCCGAACTGGAAGCCGAAAATTCCGCCGCTCGAGCTCTGGCTGGGCGGTACAGTCACTGGAAGGAATGGGATGTTACTTCCGAATATTGCAGATTGGTAGTTCGTGTTCGCCCAGCCGCCGCCGCCGTTGATGCCGACATAGAACCCGGTCCAATCGTTAACGAACGCAGGCGCTGCCATCGGCGGCGGTGGCGCCCCACCGGGCCTGGCGGCGATGTCGGCCGCAATAGCTGAGCCACAGCCCGCTGCGGCGAAAGCGAGCAATCCTGTACCGAGCAGAAACCTACGACGCATGAAGTCCTCCTTATCGTACTTCACGCCCCTTGTTTACACTTCACGCCGCATCAGGCGTTGAGCGTCACTAGCACCATAATTATCGACCGTCTCCTTATTTTCGATTAAATTCAACAAGAATCAGACGCGTAGTTGTATTTATGCAACGCTCTACGGAACTCTCTGTTGACCGCTGTGGATATCTTTAAACTCTAATTAATTTTCCATCCACGAATTAAACGAATGAAATCGACATGGGAGCATGAGTTAAGGTGGAAGCAAAGTGTTTTTGTGTCACTTGTTTGATTATGTCTGGTATCGCACATAAAACATAGCGAATCGGACGTCGGTGTGTGCCTTAGGCGATTCGAATCGTGGCTCTAAAGTCAGCTTGATTAACCAAGCTACTCATCCAGTTGTCATCGCCCTTCCCCAACTTGATTCGGAGATCAAGGGGGATCAATGGATACCGGATTGCACGGCAGACGTGAGTGGCTTGTGTCGGCTACGCGACGGTCGCCGGTGCTGGTGGGACATGAACTGTCAATTGGAGCGGTGTGAAGTACCACTCTAGGCTTCGGGGCGGCGTAGAACGTACTGAGACCGGATCGGCTTATTTCCATCTCTTTGGAACGGCAACACCTTTTAGCGCCCGATGCAAGCGTCCGAGAAAAACCTAGTTACCGAGTGAACCGAAAGATGCATTACTAATTTATGGAAATTCACCGGAAATTCGGTTGCGAGCGCTGCCAGCTATTCCGCCGCCATCGCGGCGCTCGTCTTCCATACGACAACATATTGCGGCAGGCCTCGAGATCCTGGTCAAACGCGTGGCTGCAGTGGTGGCACTGCTGATGCAGACGACTGGGATCCCTTGGGCTGGAGCCGATCGCCGCAGACGGAACAAAGCCAAGTCGATACGCCGCGGTGGAGGTGGATTTGACATCCGTTTGTCGTGCCTGCGCCACTCATCGGCAGCCGCCGCAAAAATGTCGCGGTCCAACGGACGTGATGCGATACCTTGCGGCGGTGGATCACGACCGCGCCCATTCGCAGGTGAGTTTGCGGCAGCCAGAGGAAGACGAGTGGCAGCTATCAGATATCGTGCCTACTCCAGATAGCCGTCGCGACCGTGCCAGTCGCCGGCATAATCTCTGATTGGTGATCCGGCCTTCGCCGTTATAGCGCCGGAAACGCAATTTACCGCGGCTCTTAGGCGCTGCATTCCGGGCCTGTTCATAGCTCGCGCACACTGCATTGTAGTTGCCCACCATAATCCGCTGACATTGCGAGAGGCCTTGACGGCAGCAAATCTGGCGGCGTTGGGGGCTTCGATTTCCGGCTTGAGCTTGTCGAGGGCCGCGCAACCAGATGAAATCGGATCACCTCGCCGGCGGCTCCCGGCGACCGCATTACGCCGCACCCGGCTTAGCGGCGATGTCGGCCGCGACAGCTGAACGCCTGCTGCGGCAAAAGCGAGCAATCCAATACCCAGCAAAAACTTACGACGCTTCGTTACGCGGTAACGCTGGCAGATGGCGCAATTCGGCGGTCCATCTCGTCCTGATCTTCCTCGCCGTTCCACAGCATGACACGAAGCCCCGGAATGACCTAGCCTACCGAAACTTATCTCAAACGCCGCAACTGGCGAGATAGTAGACGGCGACGAGCAGTGCATCGGTACCCAGGGTGGGTGACACTGTTCATTCGACGCAACCGCTATCCAGGGAGGTCTTGGGATGTGTGCCTAACTAAGCACGTCCGCTGGAGATCTGGTGCTTCCGGCTCCGGAAATGAACCATGTAATCTCACTACTGACGACAGCCTATTCAATGGCAGCCAAAGGCGCTCCGAACAAAGCCCCGCCCTTGGTGCCCGGCGCGCGCGACCGATTCGGGCTTCGATCGCCCGACAACATTCGAGATGCACGGCGGCGTTTCCGTGGGCGCAGCCGCCGTCAGGCCTCCTGCACGATTTCGATCAGGTCACGGCTACGCGTCACCTGCGGCCACGCCTCGTCAAAATCGGCAACCAGCATCTTGAAACCGGGAGAGTCCAGACATTTGCGTAGCGTTGCCATGTCTTTGAACTCGTACATCGCATAGTGGACCGATGGGTCGCTGCGACTCCAAAAGCGCCAGCCTTTGTCGGCATTCAATGTGTCGATCGCCAACGGCAAATGGTGCGTTCCATACCAGTGGTCGAATTTCGTGCGCTGGGATTCGGTTGGTATCTGTGCTCGAACCATGAAATAGGC
>JASHRR010000865.1 GCA_030037185.1 Xanthobacteraceae bacterium
ACCTCGCACACATAGGTTCCGGCCGGAAACGTAAAGTTCTGTGGATCGTAAAACGCGTCCTCCTTCAAGCCCGGCTCGACGTTGGCAGGAAGGTTGTGCGCCGTATATGCGGCGAGCGCCACATTGGCGAATGGAATCTTCTTGTCGGTTCCCACGACGACGAACTCGCCGCCCTTAAGCTCGACATCGGATTCGGCGGCTTCCATGAGGTGCGCGGCGATGCGCTTGGCCTTGGCTTCAACCCGCTCGAGGGCTTTGTGGAGCGCCGACATCCCGACCGCACCGGAGCGCGACCCATAGGTGCCCATTCCGAACTGCACCTTGTCAGTATCGCCATGAACGATGCTCACCTGATCGGTCGGCACGCCGAAGCGCTCGGCGACGAGCTGCGCGAAGGTGGTTTCGTGTCCCTGGCCATGGCTGTGGCATCCGGTCAGCACTTCAATGGTCCCGACGGGATTGACGCGAACCTCGGCGGACTCCCACAAGCCGACGCCGGCGCCGAGCGATCCGACTGCCTGGCTCGGCGCAATGCCGCACGCCTCGATGTAACAGGAAAGGCCGATGCCACGCAGCTTGCCGCGGGCCCGCGCCTCCTCCCGGCGGGCCGGAAACTCGGCATATCGCGCGACACCGAGCGCGGCATTGAGGCTCGCCTCGTAGTCGCCGGTGTCGTAGTTCATGATCACCGGCGTCTGATGCGGGAAGCTGCGGATGAAATTGTTTCGCCGGATCTCGGCCGGGTCGACGCTGAGCCGGCGTGCCGCGATGTCCATCAGGCGTTCAACCACGAAGGTGGCTTCTGGCCGCCCCGCACCCCTGTAGGCGTCCACTGGCGTGGTGTTGGTATAGACGGCGTCGACCTCTGCGTAGATGGCTGGAATGTCGTACTGACCCGAAAGCAGGGTCGCATAGAGATAAGTCGGCACGCTCGACGAGAAGGTCGACATGTAAGCGCCGAGATTGGCAATCGTCTTGACCCGCAGTGCGACGATCTTGTGATTGGAATCGAACGCCATTTCCGCGTGGGTGACATGGTCGCGACCATGGGCATCGGCAAGGAAGCTCTCGCGGCGGTCCGCCGTCCACCTCACCGGTACGCCCAGCCGCCGCGCTGCCCACAGGCATACGGTCTCCTCCGGGTAGATGAAGATCTTCGACCCGAATCCGCCGCCCACGTCGGGCGCCACCACGCGAAGCTTATGTTCCGGTGCGAGCCCGATGAATGCCGACAGGACAAGGCGCGTGACATGAGGATTCTGTGAGGTGGTGTAGAGCGTGAAGCGGCCCTCGGCGCGATCATAGATCGCCGTCGCGGCGCGCGGCTCGATCGCATTCGGCACCAGCCGATTGTTGATGAGATCGATCTCGGCGCGGTGCGCAGCGCCCGCGAATGCCCGATCGACCGCCGCCTTGTCGCCGAGGGCCCACTGATAGATGGTGTTGCCCGGCGCCTCGGCGTGGATCTGGGGAGCACCCGACGCCTGCGCGGCGGCGGGATCGACGACGGCGGCGAGTATTTCGTATTCGACTTCGACCAGCTCGGCGGCGTCGCGCGCCTCGTTCTTGGTCTCCGCCACCACGATCGCGATCGGGTTGCCGACATATCTCACGACGTCGCGCGCCAGCGCCGCATAGGGGGCGGCTCGCATCGGTGAGCCATCCTTCGAGTGAATCATCCAGCCGCAGATGAGGCCGCCGACCTTATCTTGCGCCAATTCCGCGCCGGTGAGCACACCGATGACGCCCGGCGCGCCGAGCGCTGCGGAGGCGTCGATGCGCACGATCCGGGCGTGGGCGTGTGGGCTGCGCACGAACTCCGCCTGGGCGGCGTTCTTCACCGTGATATCGTCGGTGTAATTGCCCGCTCCGGTGATGAAGCGCCGATCTTCCTTGCGCGGGAGTCGCGCCCCGATGCCCTCATGTGTCATGTGCGCTCCTCCTCGTTTCAAGCGCCGGCGCCGCTCTCGGCCACGGCCGCAATCGCCTTGACGATGTTGTGATAGCCGGTACAGCGGCACAGGTTGCCGTCGAGATTGGCCCGGATGGTGGCCTCATCCGGATGCGGGATGCGCCTGAGTAGATCGACAGCCGCCATGATCATGCCGGGCGTACAGAATCCGCACTGCAGCGCGTGATGCTGGTGAAACGCTGCCTGCATCGGATGAAGTTCGCCTGCCTTGGCGAGGCCCTCGATGGTCGTGATCTCCGAGCCAGACGCCTGCGCCGCGATCATCGTGCACGACTTGATGGCGCGGCCGTCCAAATGGACCACGCAGGCCCCGCATTGCCCGGTATCGCACCCGACATGCGTGCCGGTCAGGCCCAGCGTCTCGCGCAGGAACTCGACCAGGAGCGTTCGGTCTTCGACTTGCCGCGACACGGCACGCCCGTTGACCTTAAGGTTGATCTGAGCCATTTGGCGCCCTCCCATTTCGATAACGAATACAATGGACAAGCGCAGGTTGGCAAGGAAAGAGCGGCGCGCCGGCGCGCTACGCGGTTTGATGGAAATGGCTTGGCGGGGATCGCAGGCGGGAAAATCGCCGGCCGCAGACAGCGTCGATTTGCAACGCCCGGCGCGTCGCGCGGATCGTGGCCGGACTGGGGATCTCGATTATTTCTGCTCGCCGTCTTCAAAAACCCGCCGCCGCCAGAACGGCGACGGCGTCAGCTCTTATTCAATGTGGTCGAATTTGCTCTGTCAGTGGCTTGCTGCCAGCGAGATCTCCTGGCGACCGCCGTTGAGCTCGCGGAGTTTATTGATAAAATCTTCCGGATACGTCCATGTCGAGCCGGGCGGCGTCCGCAAACCCATATAGGCGGCGATGTCGGCCAGAAATGCCGTGCAGTTATACAGGCTGGCCATCCACAGCGGCGACGTCTCCTGTTTGTGTTTGATATAGGCGAACACCTGCTTGGCGTCCGCCTCGGACAGATAAACGCGGTAATTGGCCGTCAGATACTGCTCATCGAGATCCCCATAGCTCTTGCCGGTTTCCGACGGCACCGGCATGATGTGTCCCAGGATATAAGGAACGGGGCTGTCGCTCGCGGGATGCAGCCCGGCCACCTCGATCAGGCCGACCTTGCCGTGCCCATTGAGGCGTCCGTACCACACAAAGGCATGACCATAACTTGCCGCGGTCCGAGACCGAAAGTCGACGAAATATCGACCGGCAAGCTTCGAGACTGGATGCTCATGGACAGCCGGCGCCGAGTCGGCTGACGATTCAACGAGCTTTGCTGGAATCGCATGGGCTTCTTTGTGAACGCCCTGAGCCGCCGCCGTGCGTGCGCCCGCAGCGCACAGCATCGCCGCCAGGCATAGGCCGACCGCATAGCTAACCAGACGCGATATGTGCTCGCTCCCGGCACGCGCGACAAGAGCGTTAGGTGTCTGTTCGCTCGTCAAGCGTTTGCGTACCGCGTGTATCGCCTGCTTCTGGCAGGTACTTTCTTTGGGGATAACTGTCACCTGAACCTCCTCCCTCAACAAGCAAAGGATGGCCACGGCAAGCCGCCCGCGCCCGTGTCGGCCACAAGACGCACGAATTCGACCTCGTCACTTGGCCTGGACACCGATCACCCCGGCGGGACGCGAACGGACCAACTCTTTTGATCCGTTCGTGTGAAGGATCAACCCCTGGTGACAATCGGAGGAGCGACGACGGGACCCTTGCCGATGGGACCCTTGCCGATGGGGGCCTTGCCGATTGGGGCTTTGCCAATTGGCGCCTTGCCGATCGGAGCCTTCCCGACTACCGGGGTCGGCGGCGGCGGCTGACGGACCGGCAAATCTGCCGCGACGGCGGCCCCTGCAACCCCGATGGTTGATGCCATTACAATTACAAATTTCTTCATTAGCGACCCCATTCGATTCCTTCGCTGCGCCCCATTCCACCGTGGCATGTACCTTGTTTCGTGCCGCAATGCCAGTGCACAAATGCAACATAGAAATATTTTTGCGGTGCGATTGCCGTATTATATGCTGGTTTCGATAAAACTGCGGCAATAAACCTCTGTGCCGAACAATCTTGATGTCATCAAAAATGACGAGAATCAAACACAACGCTGCGGGGTATCATTTGTTAAATAATAGACATAACCAATCGTATTAATCTTACGACATAAGAGAGTCCGGATTCAAAGTCGCAAGCCGGGGATATTTGAGTTCGAATGATGACGATTTGTGGATGGCCAAGCAAACAAGGACAGCTCGATTCCTCACCTTCGCCCTTATGCCCAAACCCGGACTTATCGGGGATGAGCACCGCGTTTAGACGCGATGAGATACAACAAGTGGACAGCTGAAGCTCAGGGCACATTCCTGTTGGATGTGGTCGAAATGCGTCTGCGGCCCAGCAAGCTCCTGGGCGTTAAACGACGTTGGCGGCGGCTTGGCCGGGGGCTGCCAAGAACCTCGCCGTTCGTCCGCAGCGCATAGACTAACTTTAGCCACGTTTCGCCTCTGCGGCCAGAGGCTGGTTTGGAATCATGACGAAGTTAGTTATTTATAAGTACGCTTGCGTACATTCGTCGTTGGTTGCCTGTGTGGCAAGATAGAAATGCCGCAAAAAATTCGAACTTTGGACCTCATCGGTGATATATCGTATTTGATCAGCGATAGGCCGGTCGCTGCGCTCATTGTCGTTCCTGCGCTTGGCTGCGCCGGTTGGCTTCTTTCTCGATAAATTGCTCTGCTGTCGCTGCAAGCCTGCCTGTTCGTTCGCAGTCGTCGGAGGGCGCTGCAAGCCGTAGGACGTGTGATCGACCACCGGGGGCGCACCAGGACAACGGCGTGTGGCTGACCACTCCGATCGAGCGGCCGCGCGATTATTGGCGCGCTGTTGCAAACTCGATAACACTGGCGATCGCCAATCTCAAAGGCGGAGTTGAAAAGACAACGCTGGCGGCTAACCTCAGCGCCTGTCTCGCTAAGGACTGGCAAAAACGCGTGCTTGCTGATCGGCCTGTATTTTCAGGGTTCATTGTCGGCAATGGCTTTTGCAAGGACTGGCTCCCGGCACGCATCAAAGCTCACTGGAGCGAGGCTCATCAGCGGCGATCTCGCGCCGGTCGATATCGCATCATGATCAAATGGCTGCCTCAAGGCGTCCATTTCCGGCCCGGAGATCCGCGCCACGCCCGTGACCGAGCGCTCAAAGGGGAACCTGTTGCGGACCGCGGACGTGCGATATCGCCGGGATTGTTCATTCGGACATCGTGAGAGAGCTTTCGATCTTATCATCATCGATTGTCCGCCCCGCCTGACGACTTCCAAAATTCAGGCGCTTTGCGCAGGCTCTCATCTTCTTATTCCCACCATCTTTGACCGCACTTCCGCCGAAGCGGTCGTCACGCTGTACGAGCAAGCCGAAACATTAAAGCGCGCCGGTATTGCCGCATCTGCAATAGATCGGAGTAGTCGGCAAGATGTGGAAACCCGGTCGCGTCGGGCAAACCGAAGCGATAACCTTCGTCAAAGATGTTTTGGCAAGCGGCCCTCTGGGTATACCTGCCTGAACAAACCTTCGTCCCTCATTCGGCCGCACTCCTCAAACGAGGGCATGTCGTGATGCCGCATAGCAAGGAATCCCAGCAGATAGGCCAATGCCATCGCGGGGCTGGCCGAGCATGTCGCCAGATGGGAGTTGCCCCGCACGCCTATTTCCGCGAAGCTGCCGAGTAGCTCTAAAGAGCCGCTGCAAGAAGTGCCGGGAATTCAGCACCGCTCTCACCGCCTTCGCTGACGCACTCGAGATCGCAGGCGCGCCGGTTGCGGCATCAGATCTTTGATGCCCATGCGAGATCTAAAATTTCCGACCTCGTGAAGAACCTCGCGACCCTTCCCCGCACCGTGTCCACCGGCCACCCGCGTCTGGCGAAGTCGCTCGCCTGCTGTCAGCGCTAAAGCGCGTGCTCGACAAAACAGCCAAAAGCGCTGTGCTGACCGACATCAGCGCTGTCGAGAGGCTGTTGGCTGACGGAGGATGGCGCTCGGCGCATGCGGGCAAATGATTGCTGGGGCGTCCGCCACGACCGGTCGCACAAGCGGTAACGCTGCCGGGGTGCGTGACGACGTGGTCGCTCAGTACAAGCAGAAACTGCAGGCGGCCTTAGGCGACGAAGTTCGCCGCCATCTAGGATGACCTTCGCGCCAACATAGCCATCGGCAAGCCCGAAATTGCTGCTTCGGCCAAAGAGATGATGGGCAGCGGCGGACGCATGCACGAGGGAGCGTTGAAGAAGATCTGGAACCGCCACCAGTCCCTGGTAGTGTTCAAGGCGAAGTCCCGCGCCACCGCGGGCGATCGGCGGCGTAATTGTTGGCGTCCAGTCAAATGGGGGCGACCTGGGGCCCGGTGTGGCCGCTCCGGTTGCCGGGCCGACGCGACGCAAGCGCCAACCAGGTCGCCCGACAGAGATTGAAGGGGGAAGGAAAGCTCGCAGCCTCAAGGTATGTTGACGAAGCAAGACCTGCTCTGCTGATGACGTCTGAAAAGCCTTCGCATGCCGGGAACAGGGCGACCATAAGGTCGCCCTACAGAAACATGAAATTGAAGATCACGACCTGGAACATCAATTCGGTGCGCTTGCGCATCAATCTCGTGGCAAAATTTGTCACGCTCGCAAGGCCTGATGTGATTTGCCTCCAGGAGACCAAGTGCCCGGACAGCAAGTTTCCGCTCAAGCGTTTCGCCCGGCTTGGTTATCCCCATGCCGCCCTCAATGGTCAAAAGGGGTATCATGGCGTCGCGGTTCTTTCACGATTGCCACTGGATTCAATCGATGTTCGCGACTACTGCAGCAAATCGGACTGCCGTCACCTCGCGGTGAGGATCGGCGAACGCGCCGGCCTTGCCGATCAATTGACGGTGCACAATTTCTACGTTCCCGCCGGCGGCGATGAGGCCGATCCGGCGATTAACGAAAAGTTCGCACACAAACTTGCTTTTTTGGACGAGATGCGCGACGCGCCGGAGATGTGTCTCGGCGACGGCGATCGCGCAATCCTCCTCGGCGACCTCAATGTCGCGCCGCTCGAACACGATGTCTGGAGCCACAAGCAGATGCTGAAAGTCGTCTCGCACACGCCGATCGAATGCGAAAAGCTTGCTGCTGTCCAGAAGGCCGGCGGATGGTGCGATGTCTTGCGGACCTTCGTGCCGGAGCCTGCCAAACTCTACACGTGGTGGAGTTATCGGGCGCGCGATTGGCAGGCCGCTGACCGTGGGCGGCGTTTGGATCACATTTGGGTAAGCCCCGCGATGGCGGATCGGGTTGTTGCCATGACGATCACCAAACAGGCGCGCGGCTGGACACAGCCCTCAGACCATGTGCCCGTGATGGCCGTGATCGAACTGTGAGGAGGCCCTGCGTCAGGCCGGTGCCATGAAAACTGCACGCGGATGCCACGGCGTAATCACGAAATTGCCGGACCGCTAAGTTTGTGTCTTCTGCTCGGCAAGGGGGCCCAGTCGCGACGGAGGCAACATGCGTCGCGTGATGTCGACTCTCGCTCTCGCCGTTGCGCTTGGTGGACCGACCAGCGCCGTGGCTGCTCGTGCGCCCGACCTCAGCACGACCGATGCGGTTCTGCGTTGGATCAACGGCTACCGGGCGAAGCCTGAATTCGCCTACGTGCCGGGTGCGGTGCGCACCTTGAGCCAGCTCGGGGCGCTGCGCGATACCGAGACGGCTGCCGTTTATGTGGGCTTCGTGGCCGGCATTATCCGATCGCATCCGCAGAGGGCCTATGAACTTGTCGAGAAGATGCTGCCGATCAAGACTGAAGACCATTGGTTCATCGTGCGCGCCATTGCCTATTCAGGGATGCCAGGTTGGCCGGACGTGCTCTCACACTTCGCCGATCGCATGTCGACGCGCCAATTGATGATCGAGAAATACGCGAGCGGGCAGCTGCCGACGCTTGAATCGATCTCGTTCGAGAAGAGTCCGACGACGTTCGACAGGCTCAAGTCGTATACGCTAGCGGTTAGCGATTTCTTCACTGCCCACAAGGCTGCTCCGGGATCCGTGAGGCTCGAAGCGACCCCGGAAGTGCTCGATACTTTATGGGGCTACTATTTTGCGACGGCAGGGTATGAACCACTGGAGCGGATCCTTCGCATGTTGCCGTGGTCGAAGGACCGGCAAGACACGGATAAGCTTACGGTCGGCAGCATGGCGGAGTTTACCCTCGCCAGCAATGCTGCTCACGACATTGAACTGCTGACAATGCTCAAGCGCGAGGTGTCCCGGCAACCCGCGGATGTCCAGCCCATCTTGAAAGAGGTCATCGAGGCGGCGGAGACCATGGAACTCGCGCACATGCGCAAGGCGGCGCTTGCCGCCATTGAGGACCTCAAGCGCAAAGGGCCGGGCGACAAGCGCGACATGTCCACCTGGGGCCAGGTCGGTGAAGGCGTGCTGGCGGCGGGTTGCGTCGCCGCGGCGGCAACCGGACAGGTCGAGTTCGGTTTGCCTTGCGTCGTGGGCGGGGCGCTCGGCTCTGCCGCGCTGAATTATTGGACGAAGGATTGATCCCGGCGATTTGCCAGACGCGAAATCCCCCTCGCTGCCCTCTGCCAGTTTTGCGCCAGACGATGCATGGGGTGGCGTTGCGACCAAAGCGGCGGAATCGAAACGCGAACGAAACCGAGTCCAATCGGGAAAGTACCCTAAGCCAACAGCAACGGTGGAACTGGTCAGTTGTCGTGGTTACCCGATTTGATCTCGCGTCATCTGCAGAGTGGTCCAAAGCAGGAATGCAGTGACATAGAACTCCTCGGTCATGCTCCCTAGACGCGCCAGCACCATGATCTCCAGACCGTCCCGACCGGATCGCTCGATACCGCTTGCAGGCGAGAGACGCCGCCCAAATTCCCCAATCGATATCCGCACGATTGCGGAATCTGCGCGCCGGTTCTGCTCAGAGGCCACCAGCACGCTGACACGGATGGCCAGCGCCGCGTTACAGTGGGCGAACGGAGTGAGCCCCGGCTTGAACAGACGCGTGCGCAGAAATTGCCGCCAAAGACCCGCAACAAGGCCGCCAGCTCCGCGTTGGAGCGCAGCTAACGCATCCGGGCGTCGGGGGATCACCACTGCCACGCCGCGAACAACGGCTTCCCAATATTGACGGCAGGCGTTTGCCGGGTGTATTGGCGCCGCCCTGAAATTGGCCGATGCATGGTTGCCGATGCATGGACTCCCGTGCGATCGCGCGGTGCGGCGTGGCTGATGGCCTTCCATTCCGGGTTTGATCTCCGGCGCGGGGAGATCGTCGTTTTTGGGAGCAGATATGAACGACGTCGAAAAGGTGGCGCGAGCGATGGCGCGGGCTGATGATGTTGATCAGGATCAACCATTGAGGGGTTTCCGGCGGATTGTCGGGAAAACGATATCCGTGTTCAAATACGATCCTTGTCTGCCTGCCTTGAATTACTACCTCCCGCTTGCCAAGGTTTTCATTGCGGCATCAGCGGCTCTCGACAAGGAGTAAGGACCGGGAGGGAGCGCTACTGGTCGTTTTGCGCCGGCGCCGGTGCGGCGGCCGGACGAAATGCGGCGGTTCCTCAGGCTGGCGACATCGCCTACGATGCGACGGCCTCGGCGCGTGCCGATCACCTGCTCGGCGCCATTGAGCGCATTAGCGGCAAGCCTCTTTACGCGCTCATCCTGGCGCCAACCTGTCCGCGGATGTTGCCGAGCTGCTGACGGCGCTGATCCGCGACATCGAGAGCGGCAGGATTGCAATTCACCGTACGGGCCGGTACGGCGACGAGCCGAACCAGCGGGAGATTGTCGAACGGTAGGATTGCAGCGTCGCACCGGCAGGGCGCGCGCGTGCAGCTCGTCTCATGATTGAAGCATCAGTTACATGTTGAGGCGGCGGCGCGCCGTACAGAAGACTTCGCCGCCGACCGCAGTCAGAACGGCGGCCTTGTCTTTTTGACGCGTGGGCCGAGCGCCGTGGCCGCTTTGTTGCCCTCGGAATTGACCGGCTTGCCGGTGCTGGCGTCCCTGACCGTCAGCTTGGCAGTAGCGCCGAAGGTCGATCGCAGAGCGTCAAGGTCCTGGCCGAAACAAGGGAGGACCCAAGGCGCGCTGTTGCGTCCTGCGCGGCCCCAAGTGGGCACGCTACCCTTTAACCGTCCACGATGGTTCGATACGGCCTCAGAATGCGCCGACCCCGAAATGCAAACGCTGGGTGATGTCGGTGCTGGCCTGGCTGGTCGGGTAGGCGTAGTCGAGGCGGAGGGCGCCGAACGGCGAGTCCCAGATCAGACTGGAGCCGAGGGACGAACGGATCTGCCGCGGGTCTGCAATGGTCAGCGACTGCGACAATGACGGAAACGACGTTGCCCCGCGATAACCCCATAGGCTTCCGGCGTCGGCGAAGACCGCCGCCTTCAAGGCGACCTCCGGCGGCACCCCCGGTATGGGAGACTGCAGCTCCGCAGAGGTCGTCCAGTAACGGCTGCCGCCGATATTGTCCTGGGTGGTGCCGGGCGTGACATCACGCGGGCCGAAGCCGTTGACGGCAAATCCGCGCACGAGTTGCGGCCCGCCAAAGAAGCTGCTCATAAGCGGCAGCGTCTGCCCGCCATAGGGCGTGATGTATCCGCCCTGCGCCCGCACCAGGCCGACGACGTCATTGCTGAAATCGTGGTAGTAGCGCACGTCCCCGGTGGTCCTCAGGAAATCCACCGTACCGGGGAGCGTGGCCACGTCCTGGCGGAGCTCCGCATGCAGGCCTTCATGCGGGTTCTTGGGATTGTCGAGCGATGAATAAGCGAGGGTTGATCCGATGGACGACACCCATTGGGGGCCATCGAGCGCGGCCTGTTTGACGACGACGGACGGGCACGCGGTCGAGGCGTTCGGCGGGATGCACGCCATCAGCGTCGGATTGAGCGACACACTCTGGTTGACCAGCGAGTAGCGGGCTTCGGAGGTCACCCCATCCATCAACGGCGCGCTGACTTTGATGCCTGTGCCGTAGCTCTGGCTGGCGTAGGACTGGTATGGATTGGTGAGCGTCTCCTTGACGAACAAGTCGAGCCCGAGCGCCATGCGTTCGCCGAGGAAATAGGGCTCGACGAACGCCACTGCGCCACTGCGCAGGTATTGACCGACCGCAGCAGACACTTTCACGTATTGGCCGAGGCCGAGAAAGTTCCGTTCTGAAACCGTGACCTCGCCGATAAGGCCGACGGACGTCGAGTAGCCACCCGAAAACGATAGATTGCCGGTTTGCTGTTCCTGAACCTCGACGTCGAGCACCACCCGATCCGGCGTCGAGCCGTCTTCGGCCGTGATCTTTACCGATTTGAATGAGGCGAGCTGCTGCAGACGCCGCTCGGCGGCATCGATCAGGCCGCGATTGTAAGCGTCGCCTTCGGCGAGGTCGAATTCGCGCCGGATCACTTCGTCGCGTGTGACCATATTGCCGTGGATGTTGATTCGCTCGATGTAGCGGCGCGGGCCGTCATCAAGCGTGAAGACGACGTTGATGATGTCGGCTGTGGAGTCGCGGTTGGCATGGGGGCGGACATCGACGAACGGAAATCCGCGCTTGCCGGCCGCCACCGCGATCGCGCCGGCCGCCTTGTCGACCGCCTCGCCGTCAAAGACTTGGCCCTGAGCGAGGTGGATGGCCTCGCGCAGAGACGTGCCGTCGAGGTTCGCAACGCGCGACAGGATATGGATCGCACCGAGCCGGTAGCGCGCGCCTTCATCGACGGTGAAGGTCAAGCCGAAGCCCTGTTCAGCCGGATCGTAGGCCGCGGCTGCCGAAACATGCGCATCGGCAAACCCGTTTTTCAGGTAGAAACGTCGCAACAGGTCGGCATCGTTCTCCACGCGGTCAGGATCGTAGACGTCGCTGGTCTTGAGAAAGGAGAACCAGCCGGACTCGGTGGTGTTGACGACACCCTTCAGGCGCGACGCAGTGAATTCGTGATTGCCGAGGAAGGCGATGCGCTTGACGCCGGTCTTGGGGCCTTCCTGGATCTCGAAAACAAGATCGACCCCTCCGTCGCCGCGGGCCATCGTGGTCGGCTTTACCTCAACCTGGTAGCGGCCGTTCCGGTGATAGGTCTCGACGATGCGTGCCACATCCTCACGCACCGCCGCTTTGGTCATTGCACTGCGAGGCTTAAGACCGATCTCGTTGGCGAGGTCCTTGTCCTTGACCTGCTTATTGCCTTCGAATCGCACATGCTCGATCAGCGGCGCTTCAACGACGGTAACGATCAGGCGCCCGCCGGACCGGACGATATTCACCTCGTCAAATAGACCGGTCCGATAAAGTTCCTTCAGCGCGGCATCGATTGCGGCCGCGGTGAGCCCGTCCGAGGACGCAGGGAAGCGTTCGCGGATGGCCTGCGCGTCGATGCGGCGATTGCCCTCAACCACGATTGTCGGCTCGGATGCGGCGGCACTGGAAAGCGCGAGAGCGGACAGCATGGTTGCACAAAGCAGGCGCATTCCAGTACGTCCCGTACCGCCCCTTCGTCACCAACCCCCCCCATTCTACTTTCGGAAAAGCGGCCGAAGCGTGGTGTTTTGCGCTTTGGCGAAGGCGCTGGGGCTGCATCCCTGCCATCTCCGCTTGCGCCGGTTGGGTTAAAGGGGCGACGACCGATTGAGCGGAGCGAAATCCGGGGCGGCAGCCTCGCAATCGCTTCGCTCACGGCATCACAGGCTGTCCTTCTCAAACTCCTCGCACGAGAGGCCAAGCTCCGCGAGACCGTCCTGAAGGTAGGTAGGTAGCAGCGGCATCGCCAGAAGATATGCAGCTGTACGCCGGTTGTGTGCTCGCGCCGCTTCGCTGCGCAGTTCCTCCCAGCCCTCTGCCCCGGTATCGCCCCGCCCCAGCCAGGCGAGGGCGACGAGGTCAATCTGCTCATCTTCGCTCATGCCGCCGATGATGCTGCGCAGTTCCTGAAGCACCGCGTCCTCGTTGGGGCGGTCCTCAAGCACTTCGATCATCCCGTCGTCACTTGGATTGGAGGCTTCGTCAGGTATGTTGGGTACATCCTTGGTCTCGAATTCGCGCGCCTTCGCGATGACGAAGCAGACCTTTTCGAGGGAAACGGAGAGCTCAGTGTCGATATCGGCCATTTTGCGGGTGCAACCTCAGATGAAATGGGAAGTGTTCGTGTTCTCTCACCGCGCGCACTCTGAGATAGATTTTGCGCGCACAACCAACTCCAGAGCGCTGGCAAAGTTCACCGCACCCACCGCCCTCTTTGCTGACTCATGGGGGGGGTGGTCGACGGCGGGGAGGATCGGCTTGCAGGAAAGCTTTGAGGAAAGAGGATGCTCGGCCAAAGCAGTTGCAGCACGGAGCGCGGTCCACCGCGTCTAGCGGGTACGAACCGGAATTCCTGGGGATATGCAGGCGAACCCGATGGACACAGTAGAATTCCGGCGCCAAGATTTCAACTTACGCACGAAAAATCGTGACTCCAGTTGGGGTGATTTTTCACAACGCCCACCGGTTCTTCGCCCGCCAACGTTGGTGGCCTTGGCCACGAGAGAGCAAGGTACGAGTGAGGCGATTAAGCGTCATAGAGACGGGCAATGCAAGGAATGTCCAACCTACTGCGGCAAGGCTCGCTTGAGGAGGCCTCGCTACCTCCACTCGTGGTTAAGGCAACGCAGGCGTTGCGGCTTGGCGACTTCAAGCAGGCGATTGAACTGTTCAGGCGGCTGGTCAAGCGGGATGCCCGGCCCGAATGGTGCGATGCGCTTGTTGAGGCCTACACTGGCCGTGCACGGTTCCTCGCCGCCAGGGGAATGTTCGAAGAGGCCGAGACCGCGCTGAACAAGGCTGCGGCGCCCGACGGAACAGTCCCGGATCCGCTGCTCTACGTGCAGTGCCTGGTCAAACGCGGTCAGCTGCACAAGGCTGCCGGGTTGGCGGTAAAATATATTGGAAACGACAAGGTTCCGGCGTCGGCCGCGCCTCGGTTGGCCGAGCTGGCCGCGGCCTTGTGGCTCGCCGCCCCGGTCCCGCTGGCCGCTCCGGCGGACCAGAAATCCGAGGCCGGCAAATGGGTCGAGCACGCGGTGGCGGCCCAGCTGGGTTTGACCGCCTGGATCGAGGGCAAGCCGCCGCAGGAGATCGATCAGTTCCTGAGCCAAATTCCATTGCGGTCGGCGTTCAGGGCGCTGCGGTTGATTCTCAAGAGCCTTTTGACCGCCCCCGACGATCCCGCAAGAGCGCGCCAGCTCCTCACCGGTATCCCGCCCGAATCGGCCTTCGCGTCATTCCGCCTCGCCGTCGAGGCGGCGCTGCCGGAGAGGCCGGCCGACCCGATAGCGACGGCGGCCCCGCCGAGCAAGGCGCAGCGGGTGTTCGCCGCCGAAGTCAAGGAGTTGCCGGGCCCTGCATCCCAGTCGCTGGTCCAGTTGGCCAAGGTCGAGCGGAGCGGACCCGGCGCTCTGCTGTCGTTTCTGGCAAGTCAGGCCGGGCCGCTCCCGGCCGATGAGGTCAAGCGCGCCTGTCTCAATCTGCTGCCTCAGGCGCCTCATCGTCTGCGACAATTCGAGAGCACGTTCGGTCCCTTATCGGAGTTCGACCGGAACCGGGTTCTGGCGCTCGCCGCCGAAGCCGGCAACGATTGGGAGCGGGCCGAGCAATGCTGGGTCGCTGCGGCGCAGCGCATCGAAGCCGCAGCCGGTACCGAAGCGCGACTGACGGGCGGCGTGATCTATCGTCACCTCGCGCGCCTGGCGCATGAACATTCTGAGATCGAAGGCGAAGGAACGTCCGAATTTCCCGAGATCGAATATCTTGCGCTGAGCCTGCGGGCCGACCCGGATTACCTTCCGGCCGTCCTGCAATTGATCGGGCTCTATCGCACGCACGGACAGGACCGGGACTGGCACCGGCTGGCGGAGGATGCTGCGCAGCGCTTCCCCGAGGAAAGTGCAGTTCTGCTGCAGGCGGTGGATTCGGCGATAGCCCGGAAAGCCTACAAGAAGGCGGTGGGTTTCGCCCGCAAGCTCCTCGCTCTCGACCCGATCAATCAGGCGGCCCGGCAGCGGATGATCGAACTCCATATCTCCCATGCCCGTAAGCAGATCCGCTCGAAGAGAGCCGATCTGGCATCGAAGGAGCTTGCCGAGGCCACGGAGTGGGAACGGCCGGGCGCTGCGAGCTTTCTGCTCCACATCAATCAGGGGCTGGTCGGGCTTGAGCTTGGTCAGAAACCTGACGCCGAAGCGCGGCTGCGTCAGGGTGTGGAGCTGGCGGGCGGCGGCGTCCCCGGCTGGTTTTGCGCTTCGCTTGAACACGCGCTGATGAACACGGGCGGGCCCAGCGCGGCGCTGCTGCGCGAGGAGTTGACGCAGGCTCAGCAGGCGGCGGCGCCGACGAAGGAGGAGATACAGTCGGTCGTCTCAGCCATGAGCTGCAAGGAAGCCCGCGAAAGCGAAAAGGCGGCCGGAGGACTGATCTTTCGAATTCGTGGCTGGCTGTTGAAAGGAAGCGTCCTCGGTTGGTCCGCCGCGGAGTTTCACCCGATCGCCGAGATGTTCGGGCGGGTCAACGCCTATGACTTGCTGGGTGACTATGCGAAGGCCGCAGGCCGGCGGGATCCCAACAAGGACGCAACTTGGCGCTATTACCAGTTGGTGGCCCGCGCGATGGGCGATCCGGACCGATTGTCCTTTGCCGAGAGGGAAGAACTGTTCGACATGGCGGAGGCTGCGGCAAGCCGGCGTGATTTCCATGCGGTCAACCGCATCCAACGTTTCGTCAGGAGGGCCGGTCGCAATTCGACACCGCGCCGGGGATCAAGAGGGATCTCCATGGCCAACCTCATCGATTTCGATGACGACGCCGACTCGATCGACACGGTGTCGGACTTGCTGGCCGCCAGTCTGGAGGATACGCCGCCTGACATGGTGAAAAGCCTGATCAAAAAACTCGGGCAGCGCCAGGCGGTCACGGTCCTCGTCGACAGGCTCCGCGCCTCGCCGCTGGGGTCCATGCCGGAGACGTTGCTGCGCCAACTCGCCAAGAGCCTGGTCGAAAACGTGATTGCGACAACCGGCAGGCCGATGCATGAATGACCCCTTCACCGTCCTCGGCGTCGGCGAGGATGCCGGCGACGATCAGATCAAGCAGCGCTATCTGGCGCTGGTGCGCGCATTTCCGCCGGACCGCGAGCCGGAGCGATTCCAGGCCTATCGGGCGGCCTACGAGGCAGTGCGCGACCAGCGAAAACGTCTGGAGTCGAAACTGCTGCTGACCAACGATGCGGCCCTGTCGCGTCTGAAGCTGGCCGTCATTGCGCCGTCCAGTCCGATCTGCGGCAGGGCCACGAAGGCGACCGTCACTGCGCTTCTGCTCGAAGGAATAGATCGGGC
>JASHRR010000866.1 GCA_030037185.1 Xanthobacteraceae bacterium
AAACAGCGTTCGGCCAAAGTTCACGGTGGCGCTCCCGATCGGAAAAAACGGGAAAATTACCACCGATTCGTCAAACGGCGTTCAAATCGACACCAAATGAAATCAGCATCAACTTGTTGAATAAGAATGGAAATTCCGGATATGATCCTCACTTAACCGGACAGCAGTGCGAAACTACAGAGAAGATGACGTCTGCAGAGATTGAACTACAGCTTTTCAGGACTTGGAAAAGCGCTCGATTACGTTGTGGACTTTCTCGACAAGAGAGCTGCTCACCCTGACATCAGGCCGGAAGGACCGCGAATCCGCGTCGTTCAGCAACCAGGCTCGGAACAGGCGCTCAAAAGAACCGTCATTCTGCGGATCGGTCGCGTATGTCACGACCACTTCCGCCGGCCAATGTATTCGGTCGTCGATACGCTCGCTCGCCTCACCCTGGGGTGCACTGCCGATGACATGCCGGCCGCTCGAGGCGTGCTGCAGGAGTTGTGGGCGCGCGCTCCGGGCAACCAGTGGTGGGGGTGAAGAAAAATCCGCACTTCGCCACCGTTTGTCCGTAGAAGTGACGATCCATCCAGCATCAGCCAGCGTCGGGAAGCTTCTCGACATGGGTTTTGGGGTTGGAAATCATGAGCGACCATCTGGTGAGCGATGAACGGCCACTTATCGGTTATCGCCCTCTCTCCAATTTTCTCACGGCCGCGGGCTTCGACTACTCGCACTCCACTGCTCAAAAGTATGGCGCGCTCGGCATCGGACCCGAGCCCATAGGATACTGGGGCAGGTTTCCGACGTTTTCGCGGAGCCGCAGTCTCGTATGGGCTAAGCAACGATTGAAGGCGCCCCGCCGCCCTCGCAAGCCATCCAGTACTTCAGTCACCACCACCGCCAGTTGGCGGATCCATGACAAAGCGGTCCCGTTTCCGCCAATCCGATCTCACCCGGGCGACAAAGGCTCAATGCGGCCGGCGTCGAAGTCGCGCGCATAGAGCTTGAGCCCGATGGCCGCATCGTCATCATCGCGCGTAGTGGAAGGATCGGCGCTGACACCTCCTCTGACATTCAGCAGAATGGCAAAGGGCCTCAAACGCCCAAGGAGCTGAGGAAACTGCTATGAAACCGCCGCGTTCCGTGCTGCCTTTACCGCGTTATGTCTTGCGTAAGCCCATCCGCGGCGCCTGGGCGTATTTCTTCAATCCACCCATGTGGGCCCGCAAGGCCGGCTGTCCGCTCAAGAGCGAGCCGCTCGGGCGCGATTACGATAAGGCTGTCGAGCGCGCAGAGTGCATCCTGCTGCCGGCTTTCGATTCATGGCTTCGGGGCGACGGCCAACAACCGGCGTCGGTCGGTGCAGAGTTCGGAACATTGGACTGGATCTTCGCCGAGTACCGTGCCGATCGGCGTTATACGACACTCGACGCGCGCACCCGCCGCAACCACGAATCAGGTTTCAAGTTGGTTGGCAGCCACATCCTCAAGAACGGCATCAGGCTCGGTAGCGTCCGCCTCACCGCAATCAATACAGCCCTGATCGACGCCCTTTACGAGAAGCTGCTCGTCCTCAGGGTAAAGGACGCCGACGGCAACGAGGTCGAGCGCGAGCGCCGCACCACCGTCAACCATGCCATGAAGTCCTGTCGTCGCGCGTGGAACGTCGCGGCGCGGCGCAATCCTGGCAAGCTCCCTTCCGTCAATCCATTCTCTGCGATGGGCCTTGTGGCATCTAACCGTGAGACGCCGACGGCGAACTTTGCAGAGTTGCAGGCGTTTCGGGTGAAGGCGATCGACATGGGCTTTCCGTCGCTCGCGACCCCCGCGCTTATCGGTTGGGAATGGCTGCAGCGTGAGACGGACATCTTCGCGACCTTCGAGGTTGGTCACTACCGACCTAAGGAACGACCGAATTCGGTCAGAGTACTGCATGAAAAGACACAAGAGGAGAACTGGATTCCGCTGCTCAATGAGCGGACGGGCGCACCGGCCTATCCCGAGCTTATGGCCGAGCTTGACGCGATCAAGAAGACGCGCATTGCCGGACTGATGCTTCGCCGCGATTGGGGGAAGCAAGATCCCTGGCCGACATGGCCGAGAGAGGACATCGTTGAATTGTCCCTGATGAGGCACCGCGTGAAGGAGATCATCGGGGCGGCCGGGCTGCGCGATGAACTGACCTTCACATCGTTCGGGCATGGTGGCTTCACCGAGGCTGCTGACTCTGATCTGACCGATGCCGAGATGCGGGCGCAGGGGCGGCACAAGTCTGCAAAGGTGCTCCCGCGGTACGCCAAGCGGACCATGAGGCAGGTGGAAGAAGGCTGCCCTCAAGCGCAGGGCGAAGAGAGAACAATCGGCGGACATTTGTCAGAATGGAGCAGCAGCCGCTTGTCAGAATGAGAAATAGGAGGGCAGCTAAATCATTGATTTTTCAGGCGACCCCGGCAGGAATCGAACCTGCGACCTTCAGCTTAGAAGGCCGCTACTCTATCCGGTCAATGTTGCGGTTTTTCTAGCGCAAGTATCTGAAATAGCGTCAGAACTTTGTTCGCATTCGTTCCGGACGGTTGCCCAAAAAAGCGACCTTGCAAGAACCTTGCAAGCACGATTTTCCGTTTTGTTCCGCGCAGAGTTGCAAGGTTTCTTGCAAGGCTTTGCCGGCCCGGAGGCGCCCCAAAGACATCGCCGCTGGGCCCAGGTCCCCTCGGCACAGCAGCTCAATTGTGGTGCGCGAAGAAGACGTGAGGGTTCTCGGAACTGCGGGCAGGCGCGCCATCACGCAATCCAGGCATAGTCTGATCAGAGACGCGGGCGCGATGACTCATATGACCTCATCAGACTCGACCGCCTCATCGGTGACGTGATGTCGAGGAAAGCCAAGGCGGACATCAAAAACAAAGGCACGTGGCCGCGCGATCGTTCACCGCGGTGCCGGAACGGCGGCGCGTGCGGCTGGTCTCCTGAGGAGTTCATCTCGACCGATATCCGCCTGCCGTCTGGGGAACGTACTGGCAGAGTGTGGAACGAGACTGCCCCCTGGGGGGCGGTCTCTACCGAACAGATGCGGGCAAAGGCACCATCGACCTCGCTGTTCTCGTCAGCAACAGTACACGTTGGCGATCGCCTCGCTATTTGCCGTCGTGGTAGCGCTTGAGTGCCGCGGTGCCTTTCAGCTTCAGCCTTGCCACCACCCGATGTTCCTCGGCCGTGGCCCATCGCTCGATCAGCGCGGCGGTGCTGCAAGCCTTATGCCGCGCCAGCCGCTTGAGCTTGCGCCTGATATCGGCGTTCAGACCTGCGCCGATCGCCTCCCGGATCCTATCGCCACTAACGATTTGCCGTGGCCCCGGCTGCTTGCCGTTGGCGCCGGCCGCAGCTCTGTCCCTCAGCCGCTGCATATAACGACGCTGCCGCTCGGCCGACGTCATCGCAACCTTGCCAACAGGCTTGCGCCCCATCTTGACCACCTCGCACCATCCTGTTTCGTCAGTGACGATACAGAGCTATATTTTCGTTAGTGACGAAAATCAAGGGGACGTGGTCGCTGCCTGCGCGGCCGACAGCTGGAACCGCCTCTTATCGTCACTGACGAAACAAGCCGAGCGTTGTGTAATCACTGTCTATCAAGTTCTCAAAGGATTGACACAGTGGATACCCGCCACCGATCGAACTTGATTGCGTCACTGACGAAACAGCAGGAAGATGCTCGCGGCGCTATCGGCCTCGCGTTCGCCGCCGGTGGATAACCGCCCAAACAGCCAGCGTGATGAGGACGCCGCCCGCGGCAGCCGAATTGATGCCCCAGAGTAGTGCTGGGTCATGCATTACGTCTTCGATTGTTTGGAAAGCCCGACCGGGCCCGCGGAAACGCAACGTCATCGCTTGAGGAAATGGCGCCGAGAACGCCGCGTGAGTAAAGAACACCGCACAGAGGCCGGGCAACAGCAGGGAGAACCCCAACAACGCAGCGCCGAGAACCAGAGCGACAAGGCGGCCCTCGATTTCGTCACTCATCGCAGCTCCTGCTGTAAGGCTCTCCTCGAGCATGCATGAGCATAACTCAATCGACCACCCGCGTTGGCAAAAGCTTTAGTCGCTACGTCTCAGAGAAACCAATGATGGAAATCGGCTTACGGTCGATGCCGATGCGTTACGTCTCGATATAGCGCAATCCGCCAGCGAGATTGAACGAGCTCTATCGATTGCTCGCGAACCGTTATTCCCTACCATCGGGACAGAGAAACACGCTCGCAGGCCGACAGGTCCCGTTAGTGCGACAGCCTTGGATGCCAGTTACTGCCGATAATGGGCGCTCCTGTGTGGACTATCAACAGTATATCGGGCAAATCGTGAATGGTCTGGGAACGGATATTTTGATGGGCGCCTATCGATTTCCAGATAATTCGGCCATTACAGAAGTGGAGCCCGGAGCGCGAAAAGGCTTTGGACATGATCAGCTCGCTTGCCCCGTTACAACAGGCGCATCGCCGCTTGTCCGCGGCGGAACATTGGGCGAGCGGCGATGTATGTAGCCTGGAGCGGCCACCTGCACCGGCACCTTGCACCGCCGAGACTTCCCTGCGGATGTGTACGCCCCCTCTACCTTCGGTAGAGGGTTCGTCAACGGAAGGCAAGACTGCCTCGCCGCCTTCCTAACGGGCAACAGAAGAGGGGTTGCGGTACAGCCTACCCCAGCGCCCTTTCGGGTATTCGCAGCGCCAGCCCTGCGATTCGGCAGCCACAATGGCTGCTTCTACTTCTTTCCTCGTGTGCCTTGGCCGCCCCGCCATTGTTCCGCCCTGTGAACACTTGTCAACACATAGTGCCAGCGTGCGTCCGGTGCACGCCTGCAAGTGCCAATACGGTATTTCAGGCACGCCAAGAGACGCCGATGTGCACGCCAAGCAGATTGCGGCCGCCGTGAAGCGATGTCCGCAGGAGATGACGACCGATGAAGAGGTTTGAATTCAGCATCATCGCCTCTGGCTTCGATCCGTCGGCGGACGATTTCGAATCTCGGTTTTATGACCATGGCTGCGACGATGCGTTGGTTGGTGCATCGAAGGGTCACATCATCATCGATTTCGCACGCGAGGCCCAGTCCATCGAAGATGCGATTGCCTCGGCTGTCGAGAATGTGAAAGCGACCGGTGCAATTGTTGAGCGCATCGAGCCAGACTATCTGGTTAACCTGTCCGACATTGCGGAACGAACCGGTCTCACCCGCGCCGCCGTCAGCCAATATTCGACCGGCGAGAGGGCTGAAGGGTTTCCACCTCCGGTGGCGCGGATCACCACTACGGCACCGCTCTACGATTGGCCGGACGTCGCCGTGTGGCTCTACATGCGCCATCGCCTGGAAAAGGACGCTGTTGTCGAGGCTCTGGCTGTCAAGGCATCTAACATGATCCTTAGTGCCAGTACCTGCGCCGCTGATTTCGGGCGTGCCTTGAAAGAACGCCTGAAGGCAGAAGAAGAGCGTAAGCGGTTTATTGACCCCACATTTCGACGCGGCATGGCTGGTGGGTCCAGCCCATGTGCAATCGATTCGACCCCCGCGTAGGTTTGCAAGCA
>JASHRR010000867.1 GCA_030037185.1 Xanthobacteraceae bacterium
AATCACGTGATTGAGGTGACCCATGGTCGCCGGCTCAGGCAGCGTATAGGAGTTCTGGCCGTTGATCAGTACATGCTCCACCCCGATTTCTTTGGCGGCGAGCAGCGCCGACATCAGCACCGCGTGATCCTTGCAGTCGCCATAGCGGTTCTTCAGCACGACGGCGGCGCTGTGGGGCACGACGCGGGTCGCGCCGAGCACCACGAAGACGTAGCGGACGTTGGTCTTGACCCACGCCGAGATCGCCCGGGCCTGGGCGCGCTTGTCGTTGATGCCGCGCGTGATCTCGTCGGCGAGCCGGGCGATCTCTGGCGTCACCTCGATCGCGTCGCGCGCCGCGTCCCAATAGCTGCGCGCAAGCTCCTCGTAGCTGGCGAAGGTCGAGATGGAGATGCTCGGATCGCGATCGAGGGGCGAAGTCATGCGATCCTCGGGAGGCAGTGGCGGCCTGCCGCGATAGGTGATGAGATGCTGTGTCTCGGTCCCGTTCGTCGTCGCGATGTGCTGCATGCCCTCGCCCTGGACCCCGACCTGGAGTGGCAGGCTCGACGGGGCGGTCACCCTCACCGTGGAGTCGGCACGGGAAATATTGCGAGGCAACGGGATCATCATCTCGAAATGCCCCGCAAAGGTATCGCTGTAAATCGTCTTCCGGCTGGTCAGCACCAGCGTGTCGCCGACCGCAACATCCGGGAAGATGACTGTGACGACCTTAAGATCGCGCAGAAACACAGCGCCTAGGCCGGTTGCGACGTCGCGGGTGATGACGGTGGTGAGATCGACGGCTACCGTGGTCCCATTGGCTTTCTCGGTGAAAGCCGAGACGATCTCAAAGCTCTGCATCCCTTCTACGTATTCGATGTTCTGCTGGGCGACCTGCTGCAGTGCCGCGATACCGAGCACCTTGACGCGGCGGATCTCAACATATTCCGCCGTCTTGTCGGCATTGAGCTTGATCGTGCTGTCGAAGGCCACAGTGAACGGAGCTCCGTCCGGGGATGGCTGCGCGGCGGGAGTTTGCGCAAGGCCTGCAGCGGCGAACGGCGGAGCGATACAAGCGACGGAAGCGAGCAGCGCCAGGGAAAGAACCCGCACCCGCAAATTGGAGCTGGGCATCGGTCCCTCTCGTCGCGTAGCCGTGCCAAAGCCACCGATGATCATCTTCCAACGCATGTTGTCGGCCTCCGTGTGTCGTTGCCTTCACTCGCCGAGCAAGCCCAAAAATTCCCTCTTGCTGAACGACCGGGCAATTTCGGCGCTTCAGTCGCAAGAACCCCGCCTCCGCCTGCGTAATCGGGTCACCGCAAGCCGGTTTGCGCAGGCGCGAAGTGCGGCTTCGGGCTCTGGCTTGATTGCCGATTTATTCGTACCTGAGGGGGCCAGCGAGGTTCGCTTTCGGCCGAAATAAATTCCGCAGGCGCGCTTCGCGTCGCCGACCACCCGCCGCTACGACGTGCTCTGATCAACCGAGAGGTCCCTTTGAAGGCCAACTGCCGCTCGGTGGCCGCGGCCGCCAGCCCACCACGTCTGCTTTCACGGTGAGTTCGCAGGATAACCGGACGTGGCGTGGAGGCGAAGAAAACATCACTAACCCGATTCGGAAGTTGCGGCGAGTGGGATTGGTATTTTTCTGGATTAGTCCGACAGGCACAGTATGCCGCGGTCTTGTTTCATCAGCCGTAAGGCGGTGTGTCATAACTTGAGCATCTCCGGCGCAAGCGCGCTGCAATTTTCCGCTCACGCCACCACGTTGGTCTTGTGGGCGAATTGCTGCTGAGCCAGCTTGGTCACGGCGAGGTTGTCGACCTTGCCGGTGCCAAGCACCGGGATCTTCTCGAGTACCAGGATGTCGCTCGGGATCATCAGATCAGAGGCACCCTTGGACCTTGCGAAACTCTGGAACGCGGAGCGCGTTGCGGCAGCGCGCTGGGTGAACAGGATGAGCCGTTCGCCCTTGCGCGAATCAGGCACCGTGGCCGCGGCCGACAATGCATCCGGCCATAGTTCGGCGGCTAGCATCTCGACCGCTGCGAGCGAGATCATCTCGCCGCCGATCTTGGCGAAGCGCTTGGCGCGCCCCTTGATGGTCACGAACCCCTGCGCATCGATGGTAACGATGTCGCCGGTGTCGTGCCAGCCCTCGGGCGGTCGCTCGATGACGCCGGGATTTTCTGCCCGCACGTACCCGAGCATCACGTTGGGGCCGCGCACGAACAAACGGCCGCACTCGGCGAGGCCCGGCACTGGCTCGAGCCGCGCCTCGACACCGGGCATCAGGCGGCCAACCGTCCCGAACTTGTTGAACATCGGGGTGTTGATTGCGAGCACCGGTGCGGTCTCGGTCACGCCATAGCCTTCCAAGATACGCAGGCCGAATTTTTCCAGGTAGATCCGACGCGTGGACTCCTTGACCGGCTCCGCTCCGGCCAGGATGTAGCGTAGCGAGCGGAAATCGTAAGAATGGGCCATGCGGGCGTAGCCCGCCAAAAACGTATCAGTGCCGAACATGATGGTCGCGTTCACCCCGTAGAGGAGTTCGGGCACAGTCCGATAGTGCAGGGGCGAGGGATAGAGATAGACGCGAACGCCAGAGATCAGCGGCAAGATCAGACCGACGGTCAGCCCAAACGAGTGAAACAGCGGGAGCACGTTGAAGACCTTGTCGCTGCGCCCGAAGTCAATGCGGGCAGCCGCCTGGGCGGCGTTCGCCAATATGTTGCGATGCGAGAGCACGACGCCCTTCGGCGCTCCCTCCGAGCCGGAGGTGAATAGGATCACGGCCGGATCATCGGGGTTGCGATGTACGAGCAGCGTCTTGGCTTGGATCAGGCCACGCAGTTTATCGGCAAGCGCGATCGATTTGCGTAGGTCCTCCAGATAAACGACACTCACGTGGCGGGCCAGCTGGTCGACGAGCGGACCGAGATTGCCCTTGTCGACGAAGGCGCGCGAGGTCACGACGGTGCCGAGATCAGCGGCCCGACAAGCTGCGAGGATGTTGGTCGAGCCTGCCGTGAAGTTGATCATCGCAGGCACGCGTCCGGCCGACATCAGGCCAACTACTGTGACGGCCGCTGCGTTGGCATTCGGCAGCATCACTCCGACCGATTTGCCTTCGGCGGCGTACCGCATGAGTTTGCGGCCGAGGATCGTGGCGCTGACTAATAGGCGCTTGTAGCTGAGCGCGCCGGTCACCGGGTCTTCAACCGCGATGCGGTGTATGCCGTGGAGCTTCGCCGCCTCGATCACCTCATCAACCACCGTGCGGTTGGTCGAAGTGGTACGGAAGACGAGATCGGACATGATTGCGTAGAGCGCCGCGCCCGCCGCCTGGCGGCGATACTTGCCTTTCAGCGTGGGATCGACGGTGAGCTTCACCGGCTCGAGCACCGTCACCGTCACCTTGGGAAACCAGCGCGGGCGCACCTGCGCCCTCGACAGCCGGGTGAACGGTGTCCGCTCAAGGCCGGTGATGCGCACCGGTATCACCGTGGCCTCCGATTTGTCAGCGATCAGGCCAGCGCCGTCGTACACCTTCATCAGGCTACCGGTGACGGTGATGCGCCCTTCGGGAAAGATCACCAACGGTTCGCCCGCCCTGACAATGTTGACGAGCGAGCGGATCAGCATCGGCTTGAGCGGGTCGAGTGGCACGGCATGCGCAAACCGCAGGAAAGGCTTCACCCACCACCGCTGCGCCATGCCGTGGTCGATGGCGAAGACAGGCGTTCTTTGGAGTAGGGTCGCCGACACAGCTGCGTCGAGGAAGCTCACATGGTTGAGCGCGATGATGATACGGGGTCCCGCCTTCTCGATATTCTCAAGGCCCTTCACCTCGAGCCGGTAGAAGGCACGAAAGACGATCGAAAGCAGGTCGCGCAGCGCGCTCGTCGGCATGGTGCGGGCGATCGCAATCGCCACTATCAGGCTCGTGACCCCGACGATGAGAAATAAGGTCGACGGGCTCAAAGCGTACGGCCCGAGCAACGTTTCGCTCTGCAGCAGCCCGACCAGCACGGTGCCGACTGTCATGAAGCCGGCATTGACTACGTTGCAGGCGGCAATCACTCGGGCGCGGTGATCAGCTCCCGCCCACGCTTGGACCGCCGCGAACGAGGGAACGATGAAAAGGCCCCCAGAGATCGCGAGCCCGGCGAGATCGATCGCGATGTGCAGCCCATGCGGCGAAGCCAGCGCCGCAGCGACCCCGATCGGCATGGCGGCCGGTGCCAGCGAATGGGTCGCCCAGCCGAGATCGAGGGCGAATAGGCCGAGCAGAACCGCACCGACGACGGTCGGCAGCAGGACGATGCGTCCGGCCGACAGCCAAGCGGCGAGCCAGGAGCCGACCCCGATTGCGACAGCGAAAATTGCCAAGAAAAGGGTGCCGACGTTCTCGGTGCCGTTGAGCACGTTCTTCACGAGCGGCAGCAGCAGCGAGAGCGCCACGGCGCCGACCACCCAGAACCAGCTCGTGACGATGCCGCCCCACCACAACCGTGAATCCGCCCACAGGTGTTTCAGCAGGTCTGCGGTCGAACTCGCGATGTTCCATCGCACGACAAGGTTGGGGGCGCCTTCGCCAGTGCGTGGGATCATCAGGCTCGAGACCCAGCACAGCAAAGCGAATGCCATGATCAGGGCGCCGAAGGCCACCGGACTGCCGCCGCCGCGCGCGGTGAAGCTCGCGATCATCGTCCCGAGCAGGATCGCCATGAAGGTCGCGGCCTCGACCAGGGCATTGCCGGCCGGAAGATCCTCGCGGGCCAAATGATCGGGCAGGATGCCGTATTTGATCGGGCCGAATAGCGCGGCGATGATGCCAAACAGCGCCAGCGCGACGAACAGCAGGGGCAGCGAGCGCACCGCGAAACCCGCGATCGCGATGCCGACGACGAAAACCTCGACGAGCTTGAGATAACGCGCGATGACTGCCTTATCGAAACGGTCGGCGAGCTGGCCGCCCAGCCCGGAGAGGATGAAGAACGGCGCAATGAAGATCGCGAGCGCGAGCGTGTTCAGCGAGGCCGCACCATCGCCACCGATATGGAAGACAATGAGGAACCCCAGCACGTTCTTGAGGAAATTGTCGTTGAACGCCGAGAAAAACTGGCACCAGAACAGGGGCGCGAAGCGCCGAGACGTCATCAGATGCGTTGACATGGCAGGTGCTTTCCGATCAGCTCCGACGGCTAGCGACAGCGGTCGCGGGAAAATCAAGGCCTCCGGCCGATCGGCAGCCGGAGGGCAGGCTTCGTGCCGCGCCTCACTTGGCGCGGTCAATCTCCATAAGCAGGCGCTCGGTCTTGGCGTCCTCGATGCGGTTCACCAAGCGGGCGCTTTCGTGCACGTCACGGATCGTCTTTGTGAGCGTGATGCAGGACTGCACGAGCATCGCGACCCCCATTGCCAGGTAGCCTTTGATGGCGATGTCGGCTGGCAGAAAGATGATCGCAACTGCAACCATCGCCAGCGAGACGATGAACGAGGCGTAGGTGAAGGCGATCCAGGTCCAGGAATGCTGTTCGGCATGCGGATTCATGGTGATCTCCGGTTCCGAGGGGTCATCCGACGGGGCTCGCCGACGCTCGTTTACGCAAGCGCTCGAGGACGTCGGCGGTAGTCGGACGGGTGCGTTTTCCGAAGCCCGCCGCTTCGAGGCGGGTCGCGATGGTGTCCGCGGCTGTGCCGGCATCGAGCAATTCCGCCGACGCGTCGATCGCGGTGTCCTCGGCCTGCCGTTCACGCAGGCAACGCAGCGTCGCCTCAGCGTCAGCTAACGCGCTAGCGCTGCCGAGGCGGGCTGGCCCGCGGGTTTTCAGCCGGCGCACCGCTTCGGCCGCCTGGGCAATCCGCCGCCCGCGTTCGAGTTCGGCGAGGCGGCGGCCGGCATCAGTTGTCGTCCTTTTCAGTTGCGCGATCTCCCGCGCGAAGGTTGCGCACTGCTCCCGAATCGCATCCCGGTCGGCTTCCATCATCGCAATGCTCTCCGCTGCCTCCGAGGCAAGGTCCTCGCGCCCGCCGGCGAGCGCGGCGACGGTGCGTTCCTCCAGGTCGGCGATGCGCGCGAGCGTCGCCTCGAGCCGCTTCCGCTCGGCTTCGTCATGGGCGATGGCGACCGCCAGCGCCCGCTTGCCGCCCTCGACCGCGCCTGCCGCGTCCCGGATTTGCTGGTCCAAGATCAAGAGGGCGTTGCGGGCGAGGAGTTCTCCTTCGGCTGCCGTAGCGGCGCCGCGGACGAGTGTAAACATGGTCTTGAACATTCCCGTCTCCGTGGCTATGAACGACGTTCACCGGTATGCCAGAAACATGAACGGCGTTCAAGACTTCTTTGAACACCGTTCACACAATTTCGTGAACGAGCCATGTCAAAGACTGTCGAACGCCGCAAACAACTCAAAAACGCTCTGATTTCCGCCGCCGAACGGACAATCGAAAATCACGGCCTGGGTGGGCTGAAGGCCAGGGCGCTCGCCTACCGCGTAGGCTGTGCGGTCGGCGCGATCTACAACGTGGTGACCGACCTCGACGACCTCGTCTTCGAGGTGAATTGCCGCACGCTTGCTGCGCTCAAGCGCCAGCTTGCGGGCGCCGAACAGGTTTCCGGCGCAGCCGAGGCATCCACCGCAGCCGATCGGCTGGTGCGGCTGGGGACGGCCTATCTCGCCTTCGCGGCCGCCCACACGCTGCGCTGGCGCGCCCTGTTCGAGCACCGTCCACCGCTCGGAAAGCCTTTGCCCGACCGCTACCTTGAGGAGCAGAGGCAGCTGTTCCGCCTTGTCGAGGAGCCCGTGGGTGAACTGCAGCCGCATTTGTCAAGCGAGCGGCGGGCGCTGGTGGCGCGCTCCTTGTTCTCCGCAGTCCATGGGATGGTCATGCTGGGGCTCGAGGAGAAGCTCCAGACGCTTCCGCTCGAATCGCTGCGAGAGCAGGTTGCTCTCATCGTCTCGACAATCGCCCGCGGCATGCTGGCCGAGACCGCCGACGCTGCCGGATGAACGACATTCGAAATCGACATATATTTTGAGTACTGGCGCCCGACATGAAAACCGACGTGAGTTACCTCGGGGAGGACCATGTCGCCGGTCTTAAAGCCCCGGACGGACTTGCTGCCCATGAGATAGCCGCGCGGAAAACCGTGTGCGGGTAAGACTCCTACGGGCAGCAGGGCGCCGCGCCCCACGGCCTTGATTGCAAGCGTCGGAACGGCGGGCGAGCGTATCCGTCTCGCCAACACCGGCGGCATCAAAGCGCATGTATCTTCGGGATCGCGAAGCGGGAGCGGTTATGCTTGGTGCGGCCGCCACAAGAGGCTTCGACCGGCAGGTGTCCGCCAGAGCGTTGTACAAGGCCCGCCCGGTGGCGTTGACGGCTGAGGCATCCTTCAACGGTGCCTTGAGTTGCGCCTTGATGGCGGCGAGACGTTTGAGGAAGAGAAATTCCTCGAGAGCGCCTTCTCCTTGGTTTGTACCCGGTTCGACCCCGCGCCTTCGCGATGACGTGGTCGAGGTTGAGCGGCACGTTGATGACGCCGCAATAAACGCAGTGGCGGCCGAACTTCTCGAATACGTATTCCCCCACTTCGTCGCCAACGAGCGTTCTGGTAGGCGACACCGGAGATTTCGGGTTTTCGAGGAGCTGCATGTCGAAGCGGACCCGCTCGCCGGCGATTCCCGCGACCGGGGCGAGGCGGCCAAACCGCCCGACCCATGTATCGACCCGGTGCTGAAGGCTTGCGGCGCAAGCGCTCCAGGTTGCCTTCAGGATGTCCTGGGCGAGCTTTCCCCATTCCAGATTCCCTTGGAAGCGCGGGCAGCTGATTATCTTGTCGTGGCGAAGCGGGACTTCTCCTCCATCGCGATCCGCTTGCCGGGCACGATCTTGAGCTCGGCATTGTCACCGGGCATCACCATCTCCATTCCTTCCCGGAGCTCGACGGTGCCGGTCATGTTCGTAGTCCGGAAGTAGAGCTGCGAACGATAGCTGGGGAAGAAGCGTGTGTGACGCCCACCTTCCCGCTTGGTCAACACATCTGCGCCTCGAACCTGGAGCGTGGCGTAACGCAGCCCGGGCGCGAGAGCACCTGGGCCCGCTCCGCCGCGTCTCGAGCAGCAGACAGCCGACATTGTCGCCTGCCTCGCCGACGTTCAGGATCTTTTGGAACGTCTCGACGCTGGTGACGACGGTTTTCCTCGTCTCACCAAGGCCGATGATCTCGACCTCGTCGCCGGTGGCGGCGTACCCTGATAAAATTCTCCTGCGCGGGGGCCGGAGCCCGCTGCCGGGCAGCGAGCTCAGCTGGATCAGCCGTACTTCGCTCTAAAGGTCAGGCTCCGATACGAGTGTTAGTGTCTGCGTCATCCAGCCACCCCCCAAAAACATCTTACTCGCAAACATTCGCTCCGTATTCGACGTTGACGAACAAGCAACTCGAACAGCGGAAAGGATTTCCGCAGGAGGTAAGACCATGTTGAACACTGGAAAGTGCGCAGCTGTGGCGGCGGTCCTAGGCGTGGGGCTCGCAGTTGCGTCGATGACACCAGCCTCGGCCCATTACTATGGCTACGGCTACAGGCCGCACCATGGCTATGGTTACGGCTATTACGGCTTTCATCGGCCCTTCTACCGGCATTATGGTTTGCATCGGCACTATCGCTACGGATTTGGTCCATACTAGCTGCAGCGGGCGAAGCCGCGGCGGGCCTAACCGGACGACCTGCCGCGGTAATTTAGTCTCGGAATCCTCGATGATTTCGCCAAACCGGATTAGCGTCTCGACGGCACGCGAGTGATGCGCAGGCATGATTGGCTCCCGGCGGGAGCCCCCAGCAAGGGTGCGGCCCGCGTGTACCAAACTACGGCACACAAAACTTACGCCATCAAGCTACGCGATTGATCGCTGTGACATTGGTGAACACCGTCACTGAGTGATCGCTCGTGAAACAATCGCCCTTGCTCAGATTGCTGTCGAAGTAGCGAAGATCGTCAACTGCGTCGAGGCAAACGCAAGGGCCGACGTCCCAGTTTGGGTAGCTCCTATACGCGATGCCGTTGGGGAAGGTCGGTCTACCGTAGAAGGAATTGCCGGTTTCCACAAAAAGTGGCCGACGTCAGTGGAGATGAACCCAGCCGAGCAACCGGAATACGCTACCGCCGAACGAGAGCTGATCGTTCATCCCGGAAGCTGAGGTCGACCTTGACGACGTTACGGTTGAGCAGATTGTCATCGTCAGCACTCGCCCGGCACTGCGGCGTTGCATCAGCCGGCCGGATAAATATATTCCCAGAGGCCGAAATCGAGCCCGAGCCCGCCGAAGGTCGGCCGGATGCCGCCGTAGAAATCAACCTCAGCGCGCTTAGAAAACGAGATGATTTCGCCCGACACGCCCGCCTAGGTTCGGAGGAAGCCAACGCCAGGGCACGCAGCGCTTGAAATCCGACCTTGGTGATTCGTCGAATTTCGTCAACTCATCAGAGGCATTGTCAATGGCACATCGAGCGCTGCTACCGTCGGCTCAAGGACTTCAGGCGCGTCGCCATCTGCGCCACGGTTGAGCTGTGGCGTTGGCTTGTCAACCACATCGGCTGTTGACGACCAACACAGGACTTATCGCTCGCAACTGGCCTCACCTATTGTCGAAGCTTCCAC
>JASHRR010000868.1 GCA_030037185.1 Xanthobacteraceae bacterium
TTCCCCGTAGACCTGCAAGTTTGCATCAATTCGGTCAACATTAGCTTACTCAAACGCGAGAGGATAGGACATGATGCGAATCCCTGCTCTCATTGCTTCCGTTCTTCTGCTCGGCGCCAACGCCGGCGCGCAAGAACGCTTCCAGCCGGTCGCCAAGGATGCGATCGTTTTCAGCTACAAAATTCACTATCTTGAGGCTGGCCAGGGCGAACCGGTCATTCTGCTGCACGGTTCAGGCGGCGAAGGCGCGCGCTGGATGCCACAGATCGAAGATCTATCAAAGGAATTCCGCGTCATTGCACCCGATCACATTGGCTTTGGCCAGTCCGACAAGCCGATGACGACTTATCACAGCGGAGTATTTGCCGGCTTCATCCTCGGTTTCATGAAGACGATCGGGGTTCCGCGCGCCGCCTTAATGGGCCAGTCGCTCGGCGCTGCTGTCGCGCTCGACTTGGCAGTGCATCACCCCGACGTCGTGCAGCGGCTGGTGTTGGTCGATGGCGGCGGCTTTCGTTCCCCGACCGATCCGCCACGCAGCGCGCCGGATTGGCACGCTCGCCAGATTGCTAATGCCGGGACGCTTGAGGAAAGCCGCGAGTATCTGCAGAAGCTCTACTACGACCATAAGTTCGTGACTGACGAGCTGGTCGAGCACAACCTCATCCTGCGGCTGCGCTCGGGCTACACGGCTGAGAGTGCGCAACGGGCTGCCGAGCGCGGCCTCGGCGGCGTGACCGAGGCAGAGGTACGCAGCATCACTGCCCCGACGCTTCTTGTCTGGGGTGCCAATGATCCGCTGTCATCGCTTGCGACTGCCGACAAGTTGAACGCTGCTATCAAGGGCTCTCGAAAGGTCGTGTTCGACAAGGCGGGGCATTATCCCTTCCTCGAGCATCCGGGCGAATTCAATAGCCTGGTACTGGAATTCTTGAAGACGCCGTCCTGAGCACATCATGATGCTGCTGGCCCCGAGAACGTGGCGACACGGTTGCGCGCTGTAGTCCTCGCGGTCATCAGCGCGTGACTGCCACCCGTAGAGCATGCCGTTTTCCGTCTTGAGGAGATCCCAACATGACGTTTTCTCGTATTGTCCCTTGGACCAGCGTCTTCGCCCTGGCACTCTTTACCGGAACTACGCAATCCGGCGCGCAAGAGAGATCAGCCAGTCCCGCCGTCGGCAAGCCTTTGCTGACCGTGCAAATGCCCGCGCTTCCAAACCCGGTCCGCGTAACCCTTAACCCCGCGACGACCGCTTTGCTGGTGCTCGACTACGTTGAACCCATCTGCAACGCCCAGCCGAAATGCAAGAGTCAGATGCTGCCAGCCATGACCCCATTCATGGAGCGGGCACGCAAGGCCGGCTTGGTCGTGGCATACGGCACCCGTGAGCCGAACATGTCCAAATGGCTGCCGGAGGTCGCTCCGGCTCCAGGCGATATCAAGATCATCAACATCGCCCAGGACAGGTTCTACAACACCGATCTTGACAAGGCGCTGAAAGCGAAGGGTATCACGACGATCATTATGGTCGGCTGGAAGGTCAGCGGTTCGGTGGCCTACACGTCGGTCGGAGCGACATTGCGCGATTACACCGTCGTCATCCCGGTGGATACCACCACGGCCGCCACCGACTACGAAACGGCCATCGGGTTCTATCAAATCTTAAATCAGCGCAACGGCAATCTGACCAACCAGCCTTTGAAGCCAAAAGCCCCGACGCTGAGCCGTACGGATATGATCGCTTTCCAATAAGAGACCGCGAGCCGGCGCGGTATTCAAGACACTGACTCGGCTCGTGTGATGGCCAATGACAAGGTTTCGCTGCCTGCCGCCGACGAGTTCAATGCCGCTAGCGACTTTGGACCTCATCAACAGCAGGCCTGATCGGCATCTTCGACGTACACAAGGGAGGTCTTTATGGAACGGACGAAGAAAATTCCCGCGGAAGCGGTAGAACTATACACGCGTTTTATTCATGGCGAGATCAGTCGTCGTGATTTTCTTAACGGGGTGGAGCGTTTCGCCGTCGCCGGTCTTACCGCCACAGCGATTGTCGAGGCGTTAATGCCGAATTATGCCTTGGGACAGCAGGTTAGCAAGGACGACGAGCGCATCAAGGCGAGCTATGAGACCGTGCCCTCACCGAATGGAAATGGTTACGTCCGGGGCTATCTCGTCCGGCCGTTCAGCGCCGATTCACGCAGCGAGACGCCGGCGAAACTGCCGGGCATCATCGTCATTCACGAGAATCGTGGACTCAATCCGCACACGGAAGACGTTGCACGGCGGTTTGCCCTGGAGAATTTCATGGCCTTTGCGCCCGACGCGCTTTCGTCAGTCGGCGGTTATCCGGGCGACGACTACAAGGGCGGCCAGCTGTTTGCCAAGATCGACCCTGCCAAAAGGACGCAGGACTTCGTCGCCGCCGCGCGATGGTTGAAATCGCGTCCGGACTGCACAGGAAAAATCGGCGCAACCGGCTTTTGCTTTGGCGGCGGGATGGCCAATACCTTGGCGGTTCTGCTGGGCCCGGATCTGGCGGCCGCCGCCCCCTTCTACGGTGGCGCCCCCAAGCCGGAAGACGTGCCGAAAATCAAGGCAGCCATCCTCATCCACCACGGCGCCCTCGACAAGACCTTGTCGGAGGCCTATCCGGCGCAGGAAGCTGAGCTGAAGAAAAACAACATCCGGTACGAAGGCCACATTTACCCGAATTCGGTTCACGGGTTCTTCAATGACGCGACGCCGGAACGCTACAACAAGGTCACGGCTCAGCAGGCCTGGACGCGCACCATTGAGTGGTTCAATCAGTATGTGCGCGGATAATTTGACCTGGGCCAACCTGGGTGGTTTCCGCAGCCGCACCTCCCAAGGTGAAGAGATCGGAGCCACCCTATCGCCGTACTCGGTTGTCTCCGAGATGACGTCATCGGCGGCGTTTGCGGAAGGGCGGCCTTTGATCTGGTTCGGGTGAAATCAGCCTCTCGCATCATCCCGCGCGAACTCGCGGGCAGCCGTCCCATGGCCGGGACAAGCCCGGCCATGGACGTGCCGCTCAGCAGTCGACAAATTCCGGCCGCTGGTTGAGCACCTGTCCCTCGATCGAGACGAAGCGACGGTACTGCGCCCCGCCCACCGTCTCGGGACGGAATGCCGCCAATCTATGACAGTTCTGGAACGCCAACACGACCCCGAACCGCCGTTCCAGCGCAGCCCGGATGGCATTGCTCGCCAATGCGCGCAGCAACTGCCCTCGGGTCTGCTCGTCCGGCGGCGGTACTTGGTTGTCGGCGAAGTCGCGCCCGGCGGCGGGCAATTCACTGGCCAGGCGCTCCACCAAGCCGTACGCGTACGGTAATGAATCCCGCACGCAGGCGAGGAACGCCCCATCATCGATGCGGCCGCGCTCGGCGGCAATGACCACTTCAGGTGGGACGGTCAGGGACATCGGCGGTCTCCGAGTTAAATGCAGAACAGGAACACCGGCTTCAACCTGAGCACGGATTTATCGCGTTGCGCGAATTGCTCCCCGTGGCGCCCCGAGGCAACATGAATTTATACCCGAACAATAGTTAAAGGTATCTTATAGTATTTTGTCGGCACGACCATTCAGCCAGCACGCTTGATCCAGCATCTGCGGGCCTATCCCGGCACAAGCGTCTGCAAATTCTGCCTAACCGGGCTAACCCAGCGGGCAGCGCTTTTGCCGAAAAACCGTCGTCGCGCTGTCGGGGCGCTGCTGAGCAGGGTCAAAAGCCGCGATGTCAGTTGGGCGGGGGCTAAGTTTGCAGCATATTGCAAGAAATGATCTTGGTATGCCCCCCGGCCACGCTCGGTCGCAGCTGAGCTAATATCCTCATTAACCAATACCAGCGTGGTAACTATGTCGGCAAACTCAACGGCAAGTAACCTTCCCGCTTAACGACTCAATACCGGCATCTTTGTAAACGATGTCGGCGAACTCAACCAAGGCGACTCGCCGCGAGCGCGGAGCACACGACATGAAGATCGCCTTCGTCGGCAAGGGGGGCAGCGGGAAGACCACGCTGTCCGCACTGTTCTGCCGCCACCTTGCCGCGCGCGGCTATCCTGTTCTGGCGATTGATGCCGACATCAACCAGCACCTTGGGGGCGCGCTTGGGCTTGACGATGACAGTATCTCGGTGCCGATGGGCGAGCATCTGCGGGAGATCAAGAACTATCTGCGTGGAGATAATCCTCGCGTCCCGTCGGCCGATGTCATGATCAAAACGACGCCTCCAGGCTCGGGATCGCGGCTGCTCTCGGTAACCGGGGACAACCCGATCTGGTCCCGGTTCGGTGTCGATGTCGGCGGCGCGCGCCTGCTGGTCACCGGCGCCTTCACCGAGAAAGACCTCGGGGTCGCCTGTTTCCATTCCAAGACCGGCGTTGTGGAGTTGCTGCTCAACCACCTCGTCGACGACGCTCGCAAGTATGTGGTGGTCGATATGACGGCGGGCGCCGATGCGTTCGCGTCCGGGCTGTTCACCCGGTTCGACCGGACGTTCCTGGTCTGCGAGCCGACCCGCAAGGCGGTCGCCGTTCTGC